>CALUQQ010000054.1 GCA_944322955.1 Candidatus Gastranaerophilales bacterium | reverse complement strand
TAGGATAGTCAGCGGTTTTGTCAAAATAAGCCGGCTCAAGCGCGATTGTGTATTTGTCGTGAACGTTAATAATAAACGCATCATCGTGAAGAACGGTGATATTGTATTTATTATTATGTTTTGCGTGTGTAATGGTTGATTTACCGGAGCCTGAAAGTCCGAATACCGCAACCTGGAAGGATTTACCATTATCAAGGTTGTAGCGTTTCATGCCGCCGTGACAAGACGCATAACCGTTACGTGCAGCACATCCCCAAGCAAGTGTGAGCGTGCCTTTTTTGTGTTCACCGAAATATCTCATACCCAAAATTGCCGCGCAGTTATGTTCCGGATCAAAGAACGTCAAACCATACGGAAAATCGGGGTGAGTCCAGTCAGGGTCTGAAAATACGTAGATATCGCCGTCCGGCAATGCGCGGGAATCGGAATACATATCAGCGTATTTTTCATTAATATACTGGAAGTTCAGCATCCAGGAATACATAATATTTTCAAAGCCTTCCGGAATCATCAGGTGAGCTTTAACCATAAAATCTTCTTCCAAACCGACAACAACTTCTGTTTTATACATTAATTTATCACGTGTTTGATAAATTGCTTCACGAATAATCGGCAGCAAATATTTTAAATCGCAGTTAGGTTCGCCGACGATTTTTCTTGCTGCAGCACACCTGCCGACCACAGTACCGTCGTTGAACAGCAATTGATTAGCACCTTGCGGCAGACCGATTTTTTCCGGTTTATATACAGGCATGCCTGTAAGTTCAATAGTTCCGGGACTTAATTTTGCCAGCTTGTAAGCTTCGGAAACGGATTTCACTTCCTCAACATTGTTTCCGAAAAACGGCGCCGTGATAGTTGCACGGGCAGCTGACATCATCTTTTTCAATTCTTCCGAATTTGTAAAGAATTCTTTTGTTGTCATAAAATTTCTCCTTTTTTATAGCTATTTTAATTTCAGCCACACACAACGAGCGTACCACAAACAAAAATTTGGAACAAGGGGAGAAAGTGAATAAGTTAATAAGGGAATAGGGGAATAAGTTATTTCATAGATTAATCTGCGCGGGATTTCTCCAAGATTGCTTTTTATACAACACTTATTCTCTTATTTATTTTCCCGGCTAGTTACCAAAAAATAATTATTGTGATAGAATATAAATTAAAAGGGGATAAAAATTATGAAAAATATAGTAAAAGTATTAATAATAACAGCCGCATTAACAATAAATACGACAGTTTTCGCGTCACCGCAGACAACAGTACAGACAATACCGCAGCAAGTACAGCAGCAAGTACAGCAGCCATGCGAAACAGTCAATGCATTGGATGTAGTAGCTTCACCGTCAAAATATCTTAATAAAACAATTACGATTAAAGGTAAATTTGATAAATTTTCGACGCTCGGGCTGGATTATGAACCTGCAATGAGAAGTTCCGAAGATTATATAACATTTTTAATCCAGCGTCCGGATATAACAGATCACAATATACCTTTATCCGAGATGAAAATATTTTTAAAACGTGCGGAAGCAGAAAAACATATTGACCTTGATGCCGGCGATGAGATTGAATTCAGCGGGAAAGTATTTTCAAACGCATTAGGAGATGTATGGATGGATGCGGAAAAATTCACTGTTCTGACCCAAAAATCCAAATCTGAAAAAACACCTGCGGAAAAATAATATTACATAAACGGAGTTAAGTATGGCAAATAATGAAAAGTTTTTAACAATACATGGTCACTTTTACCAGCCGCCGAGAGAAAACCCGTGGCTTGAGGCAATAGAGCTTCAAGACAGCGCGCTACCTTTCCACGACTGGAATGAAAGGATTACAAAAGAATGCTATAACCCGAATTCTGTCTCAAAAATTGTAGATAACCGAAACAGGATTCTTGATGTTGTTAATAATTATTCATTAATGAGCTTCAACTTCGGGCCGACACTTTTATCATGGATGGAACAGTATGCCCCTTTGACTTATGAAAGGATTATAAAAGCGGATATTGAGAGTATCGACCTGAACAACGGACACGGGAACGCAATGGCACAAGTGTATAATCATATAATAATGCCGCTTGCTAACGAACAGGATAAACAAACTCAAATCAAATGGGGAATAAAAGATTTTGAATACCGTTTCGGGAGAAAACCTGAGGGGATGTGGCTTGCGGAAACCGCTGTTGACGACGACACCCTGAGAGTGCTGGAAGAAAACGGAATAAAATTCACAGTACTTTCCCCATATCAGGCCCTGAAAATCAAAGGCCCGAAAGATAAAGAATGGACTGATGTCAGCTGGGGGAATATTGACCCTGCCCGCTCTTATAATTACAAAATAAAATCAGCACCCGGAAAATCAATTGATCTGTTTTTCTATGACGGAGCGATTTCACGCTCGGTTGCGTTTGATGAACTTTTAAAAGACGGTAACAAATTTATAAAACGCTTAAAAGAAGGCGTATCCGAAACAAGAGATTACCCGCAGCTGATAAATATCGCAACAGACGGCGAAAGCTACGGCCATCACACAAAATTCGGTGATATGGCACTTTCTTATGTCTTAAAAATCAGAGCGGAAGACGAAGGTTTTAAAATAACCAACTACGCCGCATATCTGGATAAATACAAAAGCGATTATGAAGTTGATATAAAACAGGCATCCTCGTGGAGTTGTTTTCACGGAGTAGACAGGTGGAAAGATGACTGCGGCTGTTCAACGGGCGGACATCCCGGCTGGAACCAAAAATGGAGAAAGCCCTTGCGCAATGCGCTTGACTATTTGAGAGATGAACTTATAAAAGTATATGAAAAAGAAGGCCCCAAATATTTTAACACTGATGTTTGGGAGGTCAGAAACAACTACATTGACGTAATACTTTCAAGAACAGAATCAAATATCAAAAAATTTCAGAACAAATACTTTTTGCCTGACCTTAACGATGAAGAAAAAGTTCGCGGAATGAAGTTATTGGAAATTCAGCGTCAGGCACTTTTGATGTACACAAGCTGCGGCTGGTTTTTTGCGGAAATCTCAGGTATTGAAACCGTTCAGATTATGAAATACGCCGCCCGCGCAATGCAATTGGCAGCATATTTTACAAAACAAAATTTTGAAAAAAGATTTTTGGAAATTCTGAATGACGCCAAAAGTAACATTCAAGAATACGGCACGGGAAAAGATATCTATGAAAGATTTGTAAACCCGTCTGTCGTAACCCCGAAACAGGTCGCAAGCTTATGGGCGGTATCCTCTTTATATGAAGATTTTGAAGATGAAGAAAATGTCTACTGCTACAAAATCAAAAGCTATGATTATCAAAAAGTCCAAAAAGGCTCATCAACATTTATTGTAGGTCACACCGAACTTCAATCCAGAATAACGCTTGAAAGTGTAAACCAAATTTTTGCACTTGTACAATTTTCAGGCGGGGACTTCCACTGCGCTATTAAAGAATATTCCGATGAAAGTGCTTATAATACAGTCAAAACGGATTTAATTAAAACATTCATGCTAAACCCGCTGACCGAAATTATCCGCGCTCTGGACGAAAACTTCGGCAAAGAATACTTTACACTCAAAGATATCTTTATTGAAGAAAGACGCAAAATCCTGCAAATCATGCTCAAAGGCAGACTGGAAAAATTTGCCCAAACGTACAAAGATATGTACGATGAAGGTAAAGGCTCAATTTATCACATGCAAAATCTCGGACTTGAAATTCCGGATGAATTCAAAATCGCGGCAACCTACACCCTCAGCCATAAATTCAATGACCTTGTTGCACACTCCGGCGGCTTTGTGGATCCTGCGATTTTGCAGCAGGCCTATGATATTAATTATGAAGCAAAAAAAATGGGCATAAAATTAGACAGAACTCCTTCCAACAGTATTTTCGCAAAAAAAATTCTGCAAAATACAATACGGCTTGCACAGAGCTTTGAAAGCCAACAGGCAGAAGTCTTACTTGAAATTTTCGACAATATTGAAAAACTTGACCTTGAAATTGATATAGCTGAAGCGCAGAATATCTACTTTAACAGAATTTACCACAAAATCGGCGATATCATTGAAAATTACACGGAAACAGGCAGATCTAAAGACAAAGAATTTATAAATATGCTGCTTGATATAGGGTCAAAATTGAATATTAATACTGATTTTTACAGAGCCAAACTGATGAATGTCAAGACAAAGGCTTAATTACCAATTTTCAGACCCATGTTTTTTAAAAAGTTCAATATTTGCGAGCATTTTTTTCTCAACTGCGGCTATTTTGAGCTGAATATCGGCGTCAACGGCTTTCTTTTTCAAAAGCTGCAATTCAAGCAGTTCCTCTTTAATTTTGCGGATTTTCTGTTTGGCTTCTTCACGTTTCATAAAAAGCCATCCTTCATAGCCGCAGCCCGGAGGCACAATCGCCCAAGCAGATGACGGAAAATGCTTGCACAAAGCAAGTCTTGTGTCATATCTCGTACATAAATTATCATCATCAAGGTACTTGCACTTGTAAAATGTCATATCCTCTTCAACATAATTTCCGTCCTCTTTAAGCCCGTTTATAATATTATCAACAGTAGGGGCAGAAACTTCTCTTGCAGCTTCAATAGATTCATACGGCACAAATACGCTTAAAAAATCAATCGCCCCCTTATCTCCTTGTTCACACATTTCAAGCAGTTTTTTATAAGGGGTGGATGTAGTTGCCACACGGCAGCATAATCCGCACTTGCGGCACAAATCGTCAGGACGCTGCGACAAATAATTTTTCTCATAATTATCCATAATAATATTATAACTTTTTTGAAAAATTTTATAAAATTGCGTAATATTTCTTAAAATTTCACAAAAAAAACGCAAGAATTTTCAACAAATACACTTTATAAAAATAGTAAAGGTAGTGTTATGCAAAATACAGTAGGACAACAAACAATACAAAACGCAGCGTATCAGGCGCCTCCTCAACCAGTGGCGCAACCGGTTTATCAACCTATGCAGCAGCCTCATATTACGAACCCGCAGACAGTACAAGTTCCAAACTATTCCGGCGTAAATATCCAGATATTTAATCCGTCAGTCGGAGTTCCGGGAGGTGCCCCCGTTTATAATGTTAACGCACCGCAATATCAAACCCAGCCGTGCTATCCGGGCGGATACTACACAAACAATTGGGGAGCAAACGGTGCAAACAACAACGCAAATAGCACAAATTCTTCCAATACAACGACAAACACATCAAATACAACAACCACAGAAGAAAAAAAGAAAACCGAAAAACGCGATATAGTTTTATTAACGGATGATTACATAAAAAATCTTGAAAATTACCTAAACAGCCAGGACAAAGAAATAAGGCTGATGGGAGCAAAAGAAGTTGCGGCAAGACTTCAGGAAGATGACTCCAGAAAAGACGACAAAGCATTAACCGCATTAATTAACAAAATGCTGCAAGATCCATACCAGCCGGTAAGATTTATCGCGCTCGGCATGCTTAATACAAGAGCCGTAACCGGTGATAATTTAACTGCAGCAATACTTCAAAACATGCAGCAATCAAGCTCTGTTTACGGTCAGGATTCACTTTTAGCAAGCCAGATACTTCTCAAAATGTCAGGCCAAACAGTCAAAAAAGAATTTGAAGTGAAAGATACTCCGAAAAAGGATAAATCATGAGCATAATAACGGCAATAAGAACAAATTACGGTAAATATTTAGCCAGAGGTGCAGGAGCTGCTGCTTTATATTTCATTGCGCGTGACGCACATGATTTCGGTAAAATAAAATCCGACATAGAAGTCAAAAGCAAAAACGCAAAAGCTGCACAATATTATCTGGAAAACACCATGATGCTTGATCGTCCATCAAGGACATCAGCCGATATTCAAAATGCTGTCCATAAGCTCAACCTGAACGACCGTTTCAGAGGTTTTGTAAATTCAATCATCGGATACTTCAAAGGTATCGGAACAACTCTTATATCGGATGTAGTACCGCTCGGACTTTCACTAACCGCATTATTAGCCAAAGGACGTGCCCTGCCGCTTGCAAAAGGATCCGCAATAGGTCTTGGACTTTACGGGATTTACACAATTTTGAAAGACGGATTTGGAGTAGGAAGACACAAAAATTTAACTAACGCATCAGGTCAGGACGTCGCTCTTTAGTCCTTTTAATCCTTTGAGCTTGTCTGAATTCTTCAATTTCCTTATGGTTTCCGTTTAACAAAACCTCCGGGACTTTTAATCCTCTGTATTCTCTGGGTTTTGTATACTGCGGATATTCAAGCATACCGTCCGAGAAACTGTCGTCATACGCGGATTCAATTTTGCCGAGAGTGCCTTCAAGCTTGCGGCTTACGGCGTCAATAACGCAAAGTGCCGGAAGCTCGCCCCCAGTCAAAACAAAATCCCCGAGCGAAATTTCTTTTGGTTTTATAATCTCTCTTATCCTCTCATCAAACCCTTCATAATGCCCGCAAAGTAGTACAATCCGGTCAAATTTAGCAAGCTCTTTCACAATATATTCATTTAACGGTTGACCCTGAGGCGAAAGCATAATAGTAACAGAGTTTTCGACATTATCAAGACTCTCGTACGCATCTACATAAGGCTGAGGCATCAACACCATGCCTGCCCCTCCGCCGTAAGGAGTATCATCGACTTTTTTATGCTTATTCAAGGTAAAATCACGCGGATTCACGGTATTAACACTAATAACACCTGCGTCAATCGCACGTTTTATAATACTTTGGCTGCAGTAATCCGTAATCATCTCCGGGAAAAGTGTTAAAACATCAAATCTCATTCCAAAAGCCCTTCCAAGTTGTTAATTATAACCTTTTTCCCTTTCAAATCCACATTAGTCACAATTGCTTTTACAAAAGGAATAAGCGAAATTTTTTTGGATTTGGTTTTAACAGACAACAAATCGGTTGCACCGTTATTTGAAACCCCGACAATAAATCCGAGCTTTTTGCCGTCAAAATCCAGGACATCAAGACCGACAAGCTCATCGACCAAGAATTCATCATCATCAAGATTTTCACGGATTGTTGCCTCTTCAACGAACAAAAGCGCCCCCTTCAATGGCAGCAGATCATTTATGGAATTTATACCGTCAAATTTTACAACAACAAAATTTTTATTAAGTCTTGAACGTAAAATTTTCAAAGGCTTATAGTCATTTTGAATTTTAACAAAAACTTCATTTAAAGAAAGAAAGAACTCCTCCTGATTTTTAGAAAAGCCGACTTTAGCTTCCCCTTGAATTCCGTGAAAATTCAGAATTTTGCCAACAGATATGAACTTACTCATCAGCCTCTTTTTTAGGTTTTCTGCCGCGTTTGGGTTTTTCGGCAGGAGCGGTATCTGTCGAAGTTTCGGAAACTTTTTCTACCGTTTTAGCTTTTTTAAATTCTTCCGGAGCGTCATCTCTGTCCTGATTCCAGCGTTCCAAACCCATCTGGGAACGGATCAATCCAATACCGACGTGGACTCTCCACTCATCCATTTTTAATTGAGCTGCGATAATTTTATGACAACCTATAGGCGGCAAAGGCAGAAGTGGTTCATAAAGATTTTTTATCGCGAACAACTGATCCGGAGAAATTGCCAACTTCCGTTTCGGGAACGGTAATTTCGGGAGCATAAGTTTTTGTCTTACAAGATTAATCCCAAAGAAAACTTTTCTCGGTTCCAATCCTATTTTTTCAGCAATAACTTCATGCGCATCAGGATTTGGCAGCGGAAGCATAGCTTTATAGAGCTTTTCAATTTGTTCCAGCTGTTCCTTGCTGACAAGTAGCTGTTTTGGACCTTTTGACTTATTCATAGGACGACGGAAACCTGTTTTTTGATTTTTGTTAAATCCCGGTTTATTAAATCCGCCCGGACGCTGGTTACGGTTATATCCGCCCTGCTGAGGTCTTTGATTGTTGTTATAACGCGGACGATTATTATTACGGCCGCCCTGCCTGTTATAATTATTATTTCTGTTATAATTATTCGGACGCTGCTGAGGTCTTGCCTCACGGCCGTCACCTGCACTGTAACTGCTGTAAAATTTAGGTTCTTCTTGCTGTTTTGGTTCTTCCGACGGCACATCAGATGATATTATCATCTTTTTATCAGGATACAAACAATCCGGACAAATAACTCTTTTGGGGTTTTTAGTCTCAAACTCACGACCGCATTTAATGCATTTGTTTACATACATAATTTTAAAAGCCTCTTAATTGAATAATAAAAATTAAATAACACTCCTCGAATAAAATCGATTACATAAAAAATTACAAATTTGCATGTACATTTTAACATAAAAAATAAATCTTGACAAGAGGGAGAAAGAGATTTATTAACAACTGTCGACCTATAGGTCAATTATTTTTCAATAAAAAATGTAACAGGCCCGTCGTTAACCAGCTCAACGTCCATCATAGCACGGAATTTTCCGGTTTTTGTTTTTATCTCCGTGTCTTTAACCTTTTTAACGAAATATTCATACAAGTCAAGTGCTTTATCTAAAGGTGCCGACTTATCAAAACTCGGGCGGGTACCTTTTTTGCAATCACCACAAAGCGTAAACTGCGACACGAGAAGAATTTCGCCATTTACATCTTTTAAAGACAAATTCATTTTGCCTTCATTATCCTCAAAAATTCTCAAGTTAACAATTTTGTCAACAAGCTTATCAGCGTTAATGTATTCATCAGTTTTTTCCACACCGACAAACACCAAAATTCCATGCCCGATTTGGGAATAAAGCTCCCCGTCGATTGTAACGGACGCTCTTTTTACTCTCTGGATTAATGCTTTCATATATAGATTATATCACAGCCACGGATAACTATCATCAATCTGCCAGTTATTAAAGAATACATAAAGCCCGCAATATTGCGGATTATCTTCACAAGCCTGCAGGGCTGTATCCTTGTCTGCTGCCGTACCCATCATGGAAAATTTCTTTTCTACTACATCAAACTGCATATAAAACAAATCTTTTCCCAAAGCATTAGGCTTACTAAAACCGTTCATATCCGTCCGAAAAACAATATTACCGGCAGAACGCTTAATACAAGTATCACCGTCGTACTCAACACAGTGTCCGCTGACCGCGACATTTATGCAGACATTATTTGAAAGTATAAACATATAATCCAATCCTACGTACTTTTTGCCAGTTTCCGGAGAAATATACTCACCGTACCCGACAAGACGCGAGTCAGTATAGCCAAAATCTTTTGTAACTTTCAGATAAGGTATCAGGTATTTTTGAGAAAATCCGGTTAAGATCTCTTCTCTTGGGAAATTAGGATCCAGAGTATCCGCCCCCCGAATACCGGACAGATCCCACGTTGCCGGATCCCCGTGTTCTGCCTGTGCCATTGTGAGAGCCTGCGACAGAATTGAATACGTCTGCTTCAAACGTGCCGCAGTCTGTTTTTTATTATAGTTCACAATCAAAGTCGGAATTGTCATAGCTGCCACAATGCCGATTATGGCAAGGGTTATCAAGACTTCAGCCAAAGTAAACGCAGCTTTTTTTGAAGTGAATAAGGTAATAGGGGAATAAGGGAATAAGTGTTTTCTGTGTGCTTCGCTCACATATTTCGCATCCTGAACTTTACAAATCCTACCAAAATTT
>CALUQQ010000053.1 GCA_944322955.1 Candidatus Gastranaerophilales bacterium | reverse complement strand
GAAAATATCGGTATGTTAGAAGGCATACCCGTACACGTAGCATTCAGTAACAAAGCTTTTGTATATGATTTGGACAAATTATTGGAAAAAATGCCTGATAAAGAACTCAAACAAAAAATGATGGATATAGCAATGAATCTGCCCACATCATCAAGAAACGCAGACGCATTAATCTTGAAATTCAGAGATGCCGACCCGAATATTATCGGTGACAGATTGTTTAATCCGTCGCTTGTATCCATAGAACATTTGCTTCCGAGATCAAAAGGCGGCCCCAGCACAATAGCTAATGTCGCTTTAGCCAAAAAACAAATAAATTCCGATTTGCAAAATTACCCTCTATGGCAAAAGTTACAAACTTATCCGTTGAAAAATCAACAAAAATATGTAAATAATCTTGCCAAACTTGTTGCAAGAGGCAAAATGAAATACGAAGATGCATTTGCACAAATTCAAACTATTGAAAGAGAAGGACATATTATTCTTGACAAATCAAGATTGAAAAAAGTGGAAAATCCTATTATTGAAAAACTCCGTGAAAAATTTATAGTAATAGCTTAACATTAACAAATGTAAATTTTTATTGTTTTTTGCAAAAAATCATTAAATATTTCAAAGAAGGTTACCGAATATTCATGTGTACACAGAATAGGGAATAGTCTCATGGCAGATACAGGATTTACATTTAACAGACCATACAAACCTTTCGGTTTAAACGTAAAAGTACCGGAAAGGACACTACAGCAAGCAGGAGAGACTTTAGGTAACTTAGCAAAAGCACCTGCCGATCCGCTTTTCAAATTTTTGGAAGAAAACGAACAGGTATTTAACGGTGATTTAGCATTCCAGATAAATAAATTAAGTGCACAAGGGTTCACAATCGGGTCAGCAATGCGTATGGAAGACGAAAAAATGAACGGAATGCCGCCAAGCTTTGATATGCACTTCTAAAACAAGAACTTTTTTTATTGTCTACAAATGATAGAAAGGCCCGACGAGGGCCTTTTTAGCATTTAAAAATAGCCTTGACAAAAAGTAAAAAATCATATTTAATAAAAGAAAACAGGAGGATAAATTCATGAAAACAAACACTACAAAGGCGGTTCAGGAAGCCACCCCCCCCCGAAATTCACGCTATATAAGGGTTTTACCTTAGCAGTAGGTGCTGCACACACTGCTAAAGCAGGACAACATACTGAACATTGGTGGAACTTTATATGTCATCCTGAGGCTTTAGCCGAAGGATCTCAAAAAATGCGACCCCGCCCCCGAATTTCAAACACTCGCAAGCTCGTGTTGAAATTCAACCCCCGCCCTAAAGGGGTGGGAGATAAAACTGTGTGCGGAGCTCACAGTAAACACCAACCTCACTATACTCACCTCACTCACTTGGCTCACGCAAAACATGCTGCCTTTACCCTCGCTGAAGTTTTGATAACACTCGGCATAATCGGTGTTGTGGCTGCGATGACAATTCCAACTTTGATTAGTAATTATCAGGACAAACAGACAGTTACAAGGCTTACAAAAGCTTATGCAACAATAAGCAATGCCTATACTCTTGCAAAAGTTGAAAACGGGGATATAACAAACTGGGGATTTGCAGGAAATTCAATATCCGCAACAACCGACCCGGACACGAACACCTCTACACCGGCACAGGTTACCATAGATAATACTAACCTGTTTTTGGATAAATTATCAAAATACCTTAAAGTATCCAAACGTGCAAAGGCTATTGATATTAATTATACTGGATATTTCTTATCCGGAGAACCCACTACAACAACTATAGAAACAGATAGCAGTGATGTCTTGATACTTACTGACGGGACAACAATAAAAGGTGCCTGGATCAGCAACTATAAATGTACAACCGGCATATGCGGTGATTTTAATATTGATATAAACGGACCGAATACACCGCCAAATACCTTTGGAAAAGATATCTTTGTGTTTTATATCTATAAAAACGGTATAGTTCCAATGGGCAGGAAAGACGAAACCGGCCATCCATTTGAGTCACAATGCAATCCGCATAATACCGGCCTGAGATACAACGGTTACGGATGCACGGCATGGGTAATTTATAACAAGAATTTGGATTATCTTCATTGTGATGATCTCTCATGGGATGGAAAACTAAAATGCGATTAAAACCAAGTAATTTTAAAAATGGCCACAAATGTGGTCATTTTTTTATGTTTACGCTATAATAAAAACGAACAAGAGAAGTGTAAACACATAAAAAGCGTTTAGAAAGAACGCAAGAAAGGAAAATTATGACGATTCCAGAAACTCACAAAACTCAATTGGAAATTGGCGGAAAAACCGTTACAATTGAAACAGGGAAGTATGCTAAATCAACTAATGGTTCAGTAACAATAAGATGCGGGGACACTATGTTATTTGTACATTGTGTTGTATCAAAAGAACCGCGAGTAGGCATAGATTTCTTCCCATTACTTATTGATTACGAAGAAAGAATATCCTCAATCGGACGGATTCCCGGCGGGTATAACCGTTCTGAAGGAAAAGCAAGCGACAAAGCTATTTTGGTATCTCGTTTAATCGACAGACCAATCAGACCGCTTTTTCCAAAAGGATACAGAAATGATATACAAATCGTAGCCCAATTATTCAGCTATGACCAGCAAAACCAGCCTGACACTCTTGCAATGCTCGGGGCATCATTTGCTTTAATGCTTTCAGGGGCACCGTTTGAAGGCCCTATCGGTGCAGTCAGAGTTTCAAAAGATGAAAACGGCAACTTGATTGCAAACCCGACTCACCAAGAGGCTGATAAATCGGACCTCGATATTGTTGTAGCAGGCACACATGATTCCGTAATCATGGTTGAAGCAGGCTGCAAATTCGTAACCGAAGACGATATCATGAACGCCGTTGAATTCGCTCAGGTCGAAATTAAAAAACAATGCGAAGCGCAAGTTGCTTTTGCAAAAGAATGCGGCGTTGTTAAAGAAGAATTCGTAAATCCTT
>CALUQQ010000052.1 GCA_944322955.1 Candidatus Gastranaerophilales bacterium | reverse complement strand
AGAATTTGGGAGAAATTTTGATAAGAATCGGCAGAAATTTAGGCTTAAAAATTCTCTATAAAAAATCACATGCAAAAAACCGCCCACTGTGGGCGGTTTTTCAATTTTGTATCTGCACTGATTCTCTGTTTGCGGACTAAAAAACGGAGCAAGAGGGATTTGAACCCTCGAGGCAGGTTAGACCCACCTAACACCTTAGCAGGGTGCCGCCTTCAGCCACTCGGCCATTACTCCATTTTGTCATGCCGGCAAATCTCGATTGCCGATACGACAAGTATATCATAAATATTTTTTTTTTAAAGAGGCTAAAAATTATTTTTTGGTTTATAATACTATATATAGGAGAGAAAATTATGACAATAAGAATTGCAGACAAAGAATTCACATCAAGGTTAATGGTTGGCACAGGGAAATTTGATAATTTTGAGACAATGGAAAAAGCTCACCGTGCAAGCGGAGCTGAAATTGTTACCGTTGCCATAAGAAGAGTTGATATGAAGGCACCGGGTCATGTCGGATTAATGGATCACATTGACCTTAATAAATACTGGCTTTTACCTAACACTGCAGGCTGTGCAACCGTAGAAGAAGCAATTCGTGTCGCTAGACTTTCAAAAGCTATGGGAATAAATAATTGGATTAAACTTGAGGTAATTCCTGATCCTACATACCTCATGCCGGATCCCATTGCAACTTTGGAAGCAGCAAAAGTTCTTGTTGACGAAGGATTTACCGTATTACCCTATATAAATGCAGATCCGATTTTAGCAAAAAGACTTGAAGAAATCGGCTGCGCAACTATTATGCCTCTAGCTTCACCCATAGGCTCAGGTCAGGGCGTAAAAACACTGGAAAATATTAAAATCATTATTGAACAGGCAAATATTCCTGTTGTTGTAGATGCAGGAATAGGTGTTCCCTCAGATGCCGCAACAGTTATGGAATGCGGGGCTGATTTTTGTCTTATAAATACGGCTATAGCAAAAGCTCAAGATCCGGTTAAAATGGCCGAAGCGTTCAAATACGGCGTAATGGCAGGCCGTGCGGCATATGAAGCCGGCAGAATGCCTAAAAAAGAAATCGCTTCAGCGTCTTCTCCCTTAACTGGTGTTGTCGGAAAAAATTAGAAAGGTTAAATATGATAGAAATGAAAGTTATGGGCATTGCCCTTGATACAAGAACAGGTTCGCCGATTGTTGTTTTGCACGACAAAGACAACCGAAAAGCTCTGCCTATTTGGATAGGGTCGGCAGAGGCAAGCGCAATTATAAGAAAAATTGAAAACCTGAAAGTCGCACGGCCCATGACACATGATCTGGTCATAAATATTATTGAAAAAACAGGATTTACTCTTGACAGAGTTGAAATTAATGACGTTGAAAAAGAAACTTATTTCGCAACGTTATTTTTAAAAGACGATAACGACAATTTTATTGAAATAGATTCCCGTCCGTCAGACGCTATCGCAATTGCTATAAGAGTTGACGCACCAATATTTGTAACCGCTAATGTTCTCTCTAACGGCTCTGTTTCAACCGATACAGCAAAAGACGAAGAAGAAGCTCAAGAGTTTAAAAACTTTATCCAGAGTATTAAACCGTCTGATTTCGCCAAATTAATGAAAGACAACGAACGCCACGAAAGCGATCAATAATTACGCGAGTAAATCCAATTTGTTTGCTAATGGTGTTGCGCCTAAATTAGTACTTGATACAGCCGGATGAAGTTCTCTGTCTTTTACGGCGTTAACACCTGACGTTATGCCCTGTGCGGAATTATTTTGCGCATATTGAATTTTGTTAACGTTGAATAAATTTCCTAATTTTACTGCTGTAACAGGCATAATTTTATCCCCAATTTTTCCCTATATTATAATAAAGTAATTGGGAATTAAAAAATTGCCTATTTGTAACAAAATATTACAACAGAAAAAAATTCTTTTGATAATTCGGGTTATAAATCGGTTTAGCAGGGTTAAACTTGGGGATAAATACACTTAATACTTCTTCTTTTTTAAAACCGGATAGGCCTATAATTCTATCATCATCTTTAAATAAATTTTTTAAAAATTCCATTTGTACCTTCTTTTGTTTAGTGTATAATATTTTTAATAATAAACTTTTAAAAGTCAAAAAGGAGAAAACTATGGCACAAAAAATCACAAAAGAAATGAACATTATGGATATAGTTCAAGCTTGTCCGCAAAGCATTGAAGTTTTCCAAAAATACGGATTGGGATGTATAGGATGTGCTGCCGCTCGTTTTGAAAATCTTGAAGCAGGTGCTAAAGTTCACGGATTTGACCCTGACGCAATGGTGGCAGATATCAATGCTTTAATTGAAGAATAAAGAGGTTCAAATGAACCTCTTTTTTTAAGCTTTATTCAAAAAACCTGCCATAGTCGGTTTATTTGTAACAACTCTCATTGAATCCGGCACTTGGGTTTGTTTAGCTATATTTTGCATTGATTGTTCTTTTTGTTCCGCGATACGGGCTTTTGTCATTTTTTCGCAGTGTTTTGAAATCCATATCATTAATGCCGGTACAAGGAAGATTGTTGACGCAAAGCCAAATACACTATTATATGTCTTTGCTTTTTTAACAAGAGTATTACCTTCATCAGCAAGCTTTTTAATAATAGTATTATAAGCCTCTGTATTTTTTGCCTTGTCGAACGCTTTGATAATATCGCCAAGCTTCATATTTTTCTCTGGAGCTTTGCCGAGAATTGTTGTTGCAGCAGTTTTAATATCTTTATCAATATTAAGCATTTTACCGACATTACCGCCGTTACTGTCAACAAAACGGAACATATCATTTATACCGTCTTTATAAGCCGCAACATTGCTGTAATTAGCTCTAATTCTGGTATCGTCCAGCACTTGAACACCGCCGGACGGATATACATAATGCCAGATTTTTTTGAAAATCGAATCGTCTTTAGTATGAGGTTTTGTATTCAATGCCAGACCTGAAGTTTTGGCAAATACATCAGAAAATACTCTTGTAAGAATTTTTGCACCAAATAAAATTGACAAGAAACTTGTAACATCACGGAACAAAATTTCTTTTCTGTCGGTATTACTTTGAGCATGCGCCAATCTGGGCGGCAGACAAAAACCGAACAGCAATGTTAACATTGCCGGCATAGACATTGTTGCCCCGTCAAATTCAAACCCGTCGGACAATTTTTTAAGCCCTTTTGACTCAGTAACTGTTTTGCCGACTTTTGCCATTGCACTGCCAAGCCCGGTAAATGACGGTTCTGATTTTACGTTATCTTCAAACTTTTCGTCTTTTACATCTTTATTATCCTTTGAAAATGTCGGATTAGAAGTTTTATTTACATTTTGATCCTGAATATCCAAACCGTCCAATCCGGGATCTCTGCCTTTTGTTACGTGGTTATATAATTTCGGAATTATTGTATAAAAACCTACAACCGCAAGCCACATGCTAATATTAGACAAAAATCTTGTACCGGAACGTCTTTGACTCAATGTTTTTACAAATTTTTCAACATTTTCAGGAGAAAGATTTTTACCATCTTTGAATTTTTTATTAACATGTTTTATTGCATCATTCGCGTAATCATTCATATGTCCAAGAATAGATTTGAATGATGAAGCAATCTTTTTGCCATTCTTACCTACGTATTCTGCAGCTACTTTATCGCTGTCGGCGCCTAAATATTGCTTACGAATTTTAACAAAATCTTCCAAAAGTTCATGCTGCAAATCCTGAGCTGAACCGGGAACGGATTTTCCTGAAATATGTTTCCAAAAACCTTTTTTAGGTGCTTTTTCAGCATTTACTAATTTATCAGCAAAAGTTTTAGCCGCAGTTTCAAGTTCTACACCCTGTAACTGATTATTTGTAGAAGTAGACAGCATGTTTTTAAATACACTTTCGTAAAATCCATGTTTCGTTGCTGCGGCATCACTTAATGTAGCAAAATTTGATTTTGCATAACTGTTGAAAGTCTCGCCCAAACCATTGATAAAATCAATCGGCACATTGTTTGCAGTACCTGAAATACGCTTAATGCCCGCCATTAAAAATGCCGGAATAATAAATGCACTAGGACCGCTTAAAATTTCACGGATACCTTCTTTTTTGGCAAAATCCCAGTTCAATTCACCGGTTTTATCATGATTACGGAACATGCCTGTTAATACACGAGGACCCGCCATGCCAAGAAAATCCTGCATAATGAATGACGCAGCAAAACCGCCCCTGTCGATTGCATCCATTAAAGTAATGACAGGGTTCCCCGCATTACCGAAAGAAACATCGCTGCGTTTTTTCTGATTATTATAATTACGATTTGACTCTACACTTGCTAATTGAACTGATTTTACTGACATGTCCCTACTAACTTTTACTATCTACACATATTATTTAAAAACTTACCGTGACACTTATTGCTTTTTTTCACCTAATCTTTAAAAAAAATTAACAAAAAGATAAATGTATTTAATAAGTGTATTTATTATACTTAATCCAAAACTATTTTGCAAGTCGTCTACTACGATTGTAACAAATGTGTAACAAAAACGCGCGATGCCGCATATAATCGAAAAAAATACTACTATATCTGTAATAATACAAAAAATTGACATGCCGAACATACTATAATAAACTTAAAAAATGGATATAACGATAATCGGAGCCGGGCTGGCAGGATCAGAAGCAGCACTACAGCTCGCCAAAAGAGGATTTAACGTAAAATTATACGAAATGCGTCCCCAAAAGACAACCGGCGCGCACACAGGCGGGAATTGTGCTGAATTTGTATGTTCCAACAGTTTAGGCTCTGGGGATATAACCAATGCAAGCGGACTTCTAAAGCATGAAATGGAACTTTTAGGCGGAGAATTAATAAAAATAGCGTATGAATGCAGGGTTCCGGCAGGAAGCGCTCTTGCCATTGACAGAGAAATGTTTTCCGAAAAAGTTACAGAAAAAATAAAAAACAATCCGAAAATAGAATTAATCAAAGAAGAATTAACACAGATCCCTGAAACTCCTGCTATAATCGCTTCAGGGCCTCTGACGAGTGACAAACTTGCAAATGATATAAAAACATTTACACAAAATAAACACCTGCATTTTTTTGATGCGATTGCACCTATTGTTGAAAAAGACAGCATAAATTTTAATAAAGCTTTTTACGCCTCGCGTTACGATAAAGGCGAAGCCTCATATATTAATTGCCCGATGAATAAAGAAGAATACGAAAAATTTTATAATATATTAATCCATGCCCCGAGAATTGAATTAAAAGAATTTGAAAAGAATGCTAAATTTTTTGAAAGTTGTCTACCGATTGAAGTTTTAGCATCAAGAGGAGTTGACACTTTAAGATTCGGACCGATGAAACCCGTCGGACTTGTAGATAAAAGAACAGGCATTGAAAATTACGCAGTAGTACAATTAAGACAAGATAATTCCGCAAAGACTTTGTATAATCTTGTAGGTTTCCAGACCAATTTAAAATGGGGGAGCCAGAAAGAACTTCTCCAATCAATTCCGGGTTTGGAAAACGCTAATATAATAAGATACGGGGTAATGCATAGAAATACATTTATAAATTCCCCTAAAATTCTAAACGCAACTTTGCAAACAAAAAAACGTACCGATTTATTTTTTGCGGGACAGATTACCGGCACTGAAGGCTATACTGAATCAATTGCAACAGGGCTTCTGGCAGGAATTAACATGGCAAAATATTTAAACGGTGAAAAGCTTTTGGAACTTCCGAAAGAAACCATGCTTGGGGCATTAACTCATTACATAAGTAATCCTGAACACGAAAAATTTCAGCCGATAAATTCAAACTGGGGAATTTTGCAGCCTGTTGAACTTCCCAAAAAAGAACGCAAAAATAAAAAGCTTAAGGCGGAATTAATGGCGGAACGCTCATTAAATTCTCTAAAATCTATTTGCTCATAACGTTTATAAAATATTCAATTGATCTATCATAAGTCGCTTCGGCAGTTTTTGGGAAAAAGCAGCCCGGAATTTGACCGAGTTCACGGTGATGAGCAACGCATTCACAACAATATCCTCTATTCGGGCATCCGGCAGTACAAGTACAATTTTTTATATTTTCAGATTGTTTACATTCCATAATTTAAGCCTTTTTATCCAATTTCACATTATTTTTCGGTTCTTTTTGGGACAATTCTTTTTTCTCCATACCAAGAGCTCTGAGCATAGGATGGATGGTATAATGACTTATCTGCGGAGCAAAAATTGCCAGACCGAGAACAGACCCTATCAATGACCCGAGTTCAATCGTTCCTTTGATAAGCGGATATTTTTCAGGAGTTTCTTTATTAATTAATTCTTCCCTTAACCCGTTATGCATAAATTTATCAACCGAATGGTCTTTGCTCAGACTGGCGCGTCTGTTTGTAAGACTTTTAGATGCAAGGTTATGATAGTCAAGATATTCCAAAGCATTTTTAAATTTAGCGAATTCAGGTTTATTTTTAAAGAAAGTTTTCTTTGCAAGAGTAAATGCACCTTTTTTAAATACAGGCGTAATCACTGCAAGATAAATCGCAAGACAGGTTGCCTGATACAAAAACTCCTTTGCAGCGGCATATTTTTTGGTAGCCGGACTAATATCATTGTCAATCAAAATAAATCCAGGTCTGCCGATAGATTTCAAAGTCGTTTCAATAGAAACCGACGCAGTAGTATTCTGAGCAATATTTGCAAGTGTTGAATTTGATAAACCGTTTGCAATTGCACTAATCATACGCCACCTACTTTCATCCCGCCAACCGGTGTTTTATGGAAACTGCTTAAATATTTCAAATTGTCATTATGCTGAAAAACAGGAGAATACATCGAAACCGGCGATTGCCCCAAAGTATTAATATCCAGATGTTTGTTATCATCTTTATGTTTTTTTTGAATTGAGTTCATTAAAGGCTTTATTGCGGCCGAACACAATGCCGGAATTACAAACAAAGCTGCGCCGCAAACACCAATAAACATCAGATTTTTATTCATTTTAGATAAATTGTTCTGTGCAAGCTCTTTTGCATTGTCAAAAGCCTTTGCGACTTCCGGTGTAATATGTCCTTTTTTATGCTGTTTATACAACTCTTTATCCATAAAATTTTTAGGCTTTGCGAGAAGATGCGCGAATTTTCCTGCCAGCTCGCCGCAAGACCAGTACACAGGAATAGCAATAATTTCAGTCAAACCTTCTCTAATTGCCGTATATTTCTTGGTTTCAGGATTTTCTTTTTTATCCATCATTGTAAAAATAGGACGACAAATCCCTTTGACAGTAGCAATTGCCATTACCACATAAGTAGGTTTATTATTGTTACCCAATTTGGTACATATTTTTTCCAGTAACGAATTAACGCTCATTTCAATTATTCCAAGTCTGTAAATATTAAAAATTGCTACCGGATTTTATAATATTACAACAATTTTACAAATGCAAGATAATATATTATAATAAAAAATGAACTTTTTGTTTTCAATTTCGTTATACAAGTACAGAGGTTAAAAATGACAAACAAATGTACAAAATATGAGGCTCTTTTTACATTCGCAGACGAAAAGACTTTTCAGGAACATCTTAAAACCTGTAAAGACTGTCAAGCTGAGAATGCAAAAATGAACGCAGTATCGGAATTGATTAAGGAGGTTAGACCGTATTATTTAAAACACAAAAAAGACATGGCCAAACTTAAAATAGCCTGTGCCGTTTTCGCAATGTGTCTGAGTGCCACAACATTAGGCGTAATTAACTTTAATACCGACATCTCGGATACATTAAAATACGGCACGACACTGACAGCTGAAGATTTAGGTTTTCCTGTTGATTCGTACGGATTTTTAGTGGTAGAGTAAATGAATTTTAAAGAAATTGTAGAAAAAAATAGAGAAAACGTACAAAATATAATTAAACTCATTACAAAGGAAGAAAATGAAGACCTTGAACAAGAGGTCTATATAAGAGTTTGGAAAAATGCAAAGAAATACACGGAACAAGGTCATTTTAAAAGCTGGATAAATACAATTGCAAAGAATATTTCAAAAGATTATGTCAAATCAGCTTATAAAAGAAACTCTCAAAATTCAACATCGGATGAAATTGTATTAAACACACTCAAAGATAAAAAGGAGACACCCGAACTAAAAATCATAAAAAATGAAAGACAAACTCAAATAATAAATGCAATAAACTCACTAAAACCAAAATTCAAAGAAGTAATAATGCTTTGTGAGATTCAAGGATACAGTTACGAGGACTGCGCGCGCAAATTAAAATGTCCCATCGGCACCGTAAAATCCAGAATTTACAAGGCAAAAAAAGAACTGGCAGAAAAGTTAAATGATTTAATCAAAGAAAGGATGGATTAATGAAAAAAACACTTATTATAGCAAGCCTTTTGGCATTTTCAATGACAACCGTACTTGCTGCTGAAACACCTGTAACGGAAGATGTAAAAGTTCCGGCGGCTCAAACAGAAGTACAGCCTGCAAAACCTACTTTAACGCAGGAACAAATTAAAAAACGCGAAATGAAACGTGAACAGTTTGAAAAACGTCTTAAACTTACAGAAGAACAAAAAGTAAAAATCAAAGAACTTCAACAACAAGGCCGCGAACAGATGAAACCTATTATTGAACAAATCAAGGCAAAACATCAGGAAGCTGAAGCCGTAAAACGTTCAAGAATGGCTGTTGAAATGCAGCAGGAAAAGTTAGCTGAAATTCAAAAAGATATTCAGGCACTTAAAAAACAGGCACATGAACTTCGCATACAAAATATGAAAGATTTTGAAGCAGTTTTGACGAAAAAACAACAAAAAGAGCTTCAAAAAATGAAAAAAGAAGGCAGAAAACGTTTTGAAAAAGAGCATAAAAATCGTCCTGCATTCGGACCGGGTTACGGAATAAAAGGACCGCACCATATGCCTATGGGACCTGGACCCGTAATTCCTAACGCTCTTCCACCTCAGCCTCCGGTTGAAAAATAATCTCAATCATCTCCATACAAGGCCGGCGAATGCCGGTCTTTTTTCGTGTATAATTAAATTATGAATTCATTAATTCAAAAAGCTAAAGAATGTCATGCGCTTTCAAAGCCCGAAATCATCAGGCTGCTTGAAGACAATTCAATAAATGAAGAACTTTTCCAATCCGCAGACAAAATAAGAAAACAATTTGTCGGGGATGAAATTCATCTGAGGGCGCTAATTGAATTTTCAAATATCTGCTCACGAAACTGTTTTTATTGCGGAGTAAGAGCAGAGAATAAAAACATTGAAAGATACAGATTAACACCGGATAAAATAATCCAGCTTGCAGAAAATGCCTTAAAAACCGGCTACAAAACAATTGTTCTTCAAGCAGCCGAAGATATGTATTATACGGCCGAAATGCTTTCAGATATTATAAAAGAAATCAAAAAAAATGATACTGCTGTAACCTTGAGTATAGGGGAGCGTTCTTATGATGAATATAAAATTTTAAAAGATGCCGGCGCAGATAGATTCTTACTAAGGATTGAAACAACCGATAAAGAATTATACAAACAACTTCACCCGAACATGAATTTTGAAAATCGCATTAGGTGCCTTAAAAATTTAAAGGAACTCGGTTATGAAACGGGAACAGGCTGTCTTATCGGACTTCCAGGACAGACAATAAATTCTCTTGCCGATGATATCCTGTTTTTCAAAGAATTTGATGCGGATATGATAGGCTTAGGACCTTTAATTCCACACAAAGATACACCGCTAAAAGATGCCAAACCCGATGGATTCTGGCTTTCTTTAAAGGTTCTGGCCATCACAAGGCTATTGATGCCGGATATTAACATTCCTGCTACAACCGCAATGGAAACAATTAATCCTGAGGGAAGAATTTTAGCGCTTCAAAGCGGAGCAAACGTTGTTATGCCAAATGTTACGGATGAATTTCACCGTTCGCGCTACGAAATTTATCCAGGCAAAAAATCAGTGGATTATACAAAATTAGAAGAAAAATTCAAACAAATCAACAGAACAATTTCAAAAAATAAAGGTTTTAGATAATACTTCTGATATTTATTTTCTCGGACACGCTACCGCCCTGCTTACGCTATCTCCTCGAAAACAAATATCAGACACAATTTTACAAAAAGGGGCAGCCAAATGAAAATTGCAAACAATATGACAGAATTAATCGGAAACACACCGCTTGTAAGAATTAACAAGCTGTCAAACGCAAATATTCTTGCTAAAGTTGAAAGTTTCAACCCGGCAGGATCAATTAAAGACCGTCCGGCGCTTAATATGATAGAAAAAGCCGAACAAGAGGGGTTAATCAATAAAAACACGATAATTATCGAGCCTACAAGCGGAAATACGGGAATAGGACTTGCAATGGTCTGTGCAATTAAGGGTTACAAAATGATTTTGACCATGCCTGAGACTATGAGTATTGAAAGACGTAAGCTTTTAAAAGCATACGGCGCGGAATTAGTCTTGACGGACGGAGTTAAAGGCATGCAGGGCGCTGTTGATAAAGCCATTGAATTAAACAAAAAATACCCGAATTCCTTTATTCCTCAGCAATTTAACAACACTGCGAATCCTGAAGCACACATTAAAACAACCGCCGAAGAAATCTGGCTAGATACAGACGGCAAAGTTGACGTCATAGTCGCAGGAGTCGGCACAGGCGGTACAATTACTGGGATTGCTAAAGGATTAAAATCACACAACCCGCAGATAAAAGCAATTGCAGTGGAACCGCAATCATCACAGGTTCTTGCGGGTAAACCTGCCGGTGTGCATAAAATTCAAGGAATAGGCGCAAATTTTGTACCGAAAAATTTTGATTACACTGTTGTGGACGAAATTATCCCTGTAAGCGATGAAAATTCAATAGAAACAGCAAGAAAACTTGCAACTGAGGAAGGAATTTTGTGCGGGATTTCATCGGGTGCGGCAATGTATGCAGCAATTGAAGTTGCGAAACGTCCTGAATACAAAGATAAAATGATTGTGGTAATACTTCCTGATTTAGGCGAAAGATACCTTTCAAGTGAATTATTTGAATAAAAAAGACCGCATATGCGGTCTTTTACTAAAATTATGAAAATGAATTAAATGGATCATAATACGGACTTGTTGGATCTTGTTTATTGAGCGGTTCAAACATATCATCCAAATTTTGTCGAAACATTCCTTTTTGCTTATAATAGGGACTAAGTATATCATCTGCATTCCTTATATCAGTAGGAGCAAACTGGATTTCAGCCCTTTTTAAATCCATTTTTACATTTCGCTACAATTAATGTACAAATCTTTTTGATATAAAATAAAAAAAACTTGCACAATTACTATTTATGTGACGTTTGAACTGATCACCTTTTAAATTTCTTTGTCAATATTATTACTAAAGAATTTATTTTTCCTGCAAGAATATTTACAACAAAAAAGGACATGAAATAATTCATGTCCTTTTAAATTATGAATAGTGTTGGTTGTTAAGTTACATCATACCGCCCATGCCGCCCATACCAGGCATAGCAGGTTCCGGTTTTTCTTCCGGAATTTCAACAACAGCAGCTTCTGTTGTCAACAGCATAGAGCCTACTGATGCGGCATTAACAAGAGCAGATCTTGTAACTTTAGCCGGGTCAACGATACCTGATTTAAACATATCAGTATATTCATCTTTCAATGCATCGTAGCCATATGCACCGTCATGAGCCAAAATGTTATCAACAACAACATCGGCTTTAGCACCTGCGTTGCGTGCGATTGCTCTTAAAGGTACATCCAGAGCCGCCGTCAAAATTCTGTATCCGATTTTTTCATCATCAGATGTGAATTTTTCGGTATCAAGCGCTTTTAATAAACCTTGCTGAACTCTCAACAAAGCAACACCGCCTCCGGGTACAATACCTTCTTCGTTAGCTGCTCTTGTAGCATTCAAAGCGTCTTCAATTCTGAGTTTGCGTTCTTTTAATTCAACTTCGCTTGCTGCACCGACTTCAATCAAAGCAACACCGCCGGAAAGTTTTGCAACACGTTCTTGAAGTTTTTCTTTATCGTATTCGCTGTCAGAGGCTTCAATTTGTTTTCTGATTAATCTTACACGATCTTGAACTGCGGATTTAGTTTCATCACCGACAACGATTGTTGTTTCGTCTTTTGTAACGGTAACACGTTTTGCTTTACCGAGCATTTGAGTTGTAACGTTTTCCATCTTGATGCCGAGTTCTTCTGTGAACATTTCGCCGCCG
>CALUQQ010000051.1 GCA_944322955.1 Candidatus Gastranaerophilales bacterium | reverse complement strand
ATTCCGGCAAGGTGCAATCTTTTATGTGTTTGTTAAAATAAATCTTTGCGGCACCTTCAACACCATAAGCACCGGAGCCTAAGTAAACATTATTCAAATACATTTCCAAAATCTGGTCTTTGGAAATTGTTTTTTCAATACGGGCAGCAATTACAAGCTCTTTTATCTTTCTTGTAAAAGTTTTTTCATTTGACAAAAACAAAATTCTTGCAAGCTGCTGGGTAATTGTGCTTGCACCTTGAACAACACGTCCCGCAAGAATATTCTGAACCGTTGATCTTGCAAGCCCGAAAATATCATACCCGCCATGCCTGTAGAAATTCTTATCCTCTGTGGCAATTATGGCTTCCTTCAATTCTTCAGGAACATCTTTTAATTCAATTTTAGAAAATGTATAAGCGGTAAATGTTTTTATAACTTCACCGTCCTCGGAATAAAATTTGGTGACAATATTAGGTTTAAATTGTTCCAAATTTTTAATAGGCGGCTGAGATGACAAATACAATTGCAAAGAAGCTACACCGGCAAGTATAAAAGCCGCACCGACAATGCATAAAAACTTAAGATTAGATACAAAATCACTGTCAATCTTCTTTTTTTTGATATTTCGTCTTGCAATTTCCTTATCGGATACACGTTTTTTAGATTTTTTTGCCATTTTTCCCTCTTTTGCTATTATATTATAACATGCTAATATATAGTGACAATATATGAAAAAAATTATAGATTTTATACAGGTGGTAATAAACGAATTTTTATCGAATTTTGTGCCGGAGCGCGTAAGCTATGAGATTACGGGCGAATGCAAAAAATGCGGCAAATGCTGCAACTATATGTACAGCGTTGATACATATACCGAAAAAGAATTCAAGATAATGCAATTTTTATTCCCGCAATATAAAAGATTTTATATAAAAGGAAAAGATGAAGAAGGCAACCTTATATTTGCCTGCAAACTTGTAACGCCGGACGGCTTATGTTCCGACTACAAACACCGCCCGCGTATGTGCCGGAATTACCCCGCGAAAAGAATATTCTACCCGGGCAAACTCCACGACGGCTGCGGTTATAAAGTCAATATAAAAACTTTTGATGATTATTTACAGAAATAAAAACTACTTTTCATTCAAATATTTATAACTGCAGCCGGCGCCTGCGGCTTCAACAATATAGTTAGCATCCGAGCTGCCAATATCTTCAGAACATCCTCGTACACCAAAACCTCCTTCGGGTTCAACAAGCGAGCATGGCGCATCATCATCAACACACCTTGAACCTGCAGCACCGTAGGGTACAAATGTCAATTCTTCAATATATACCGGATTAGATTTAACACCAAGGTTAATTGCATAAAGGTCTTTGCCCAGTACATTTGGTCCATTGTTATAATTATTCACATCCACAACAATAGCAGAGCCGCTGTGCGAGCCGCCAAAATAAATCGCAGCACCATTTTTTAACAATGCAGCTCGATTCATAAAATCATAATCATTCAGGTAACCACCACTCAAAGTTTTATATCTTGAACGCGTGCTGTATGAACCTATACCTGACCATTTGTATTTTATATCTTCCCAACTATAATTATCGTAATTATCACAAGGATTAGAATCATACCTCTCTTGACCGCATGTATCCATAACATGCAAATGCGACAGAATAGCATCAATATATTCCTTAGTAACATAGTAATGCGAACCCGGTAAAGCAATGACCATTCTCGGATTTTCAGCAACTGTCATTCTAAATGCATTATTTAGTATTGAATAGCATTCCTTCCACTTGGCATGAAAATGTGCTTCCTGAATATTGCTTACAAGTGTAGGAATTGTCATCGCCGCTACAACACCGATTATTGCAAGAGTTATCAAGACTTCGGCCAGAGTAAACGCGGCTTTCTTTTTAAAGTCGTTAAGACGATAAGACGTTAGGACGTTAAGTTCTTTACTGTGAGCTTCGCTCACAGGGTGTACCCCCACCCCCTGAGGGCGGGGGTTGAATTTCTTAGAGAGCTTTGCGAACTTAAAAATTCGGTGGCGGGGTTGCGTTACATCGTCACGACTGCAAGATCCTGAAACACCTAACGGCTTCGCCGACGGATGCAGGCTCACACAACTCGTGCCTCGTTGGTTCGCTTTGCAAAGTTCAGGATGACAATTTACTACCGTCATCCCGGACTTGTTCCGGGATCTTATTTTATCTTTTAGATCCCGCAATAAATGCGGGATGACATTTATAGGTTGACCAATGTCAAGTATGGTGTCGTGGCTCAGCCACCACCCCTCACCCGAATTTCTAACACTCGTCCCTCGTGTTGAAATTCTTCCCTCTCCCTCAAGGGGCGAGGGTAACAATTCGTCTAAACCCTTGTCCTGTCTAGCTAGGAGAGACGCCCCCCCCCGTTTTGCATAACTCTTTCAAATTCTCTCCTTGCATTCTCCTTCTCATATTATATTTTCTTATAGCATTAATCCAATCTTGCGGCAAGTGCGAAATAATTTGTGCGACTTTTGCATCAAAACCTATTGTATAAGACGATTTCGGCGCCGCAGCCCCGTCAATCTCCGCAATCAAATCCACTACCTTTGACACTTCTAAACCGTGCTGTTGATTTTTGCGTGCGTTTTTCACCATAAAATTCATTTCTTTTTCAAAGCCTTGAGAGTTTTCAATAGACTC
>CALUQQ010000050.1 GCA_944322955.1 Candidatus Gastranaerophilales bacterium | reverse complement strand
AACATGAATTTTGACATCTGCCCTCTTAATAGCGAAAATGTTGAAATCTATTCTCCCATCTATCATGCACTGAATTCAAAAGAGGATTTTTTTGCTTTAGTTTCCTACGAAATCTCAACAAATAATATATTGTATTTTTATCTGACAGCAATCAAAAAAAAGAAATACACGGTTATTTTTATGACGGACGTAACTGCCGAAAACGCGCTGGAAGTTTATAAATCCCGATTAGTAAAGCTGCAGGATAAATACAACCACCTTGAAGAAGAAAATCAAGATCTCCAAAAAATCAGGCAAAAAGCTCAATCTCAAGCTATTCGTATTGCTCTTATTAACAAAATGTCCAACATAATAAGAGAATCAATGGACATATCAAAAATTTTGAATTCCGCATTATCGGAACTTGCCATAATGTTTGGCGCTTACGAAGCTTATTATGCTTCAAATGATGATGGTAGTTTTTCTATAACGGAAGCTTTCGGAAACAAAAATAAAACCGGCAAAAAAATAAGGTTTGATGAAAAAACCTACAAACAGATAGTTTCAGGCGATATTTCAATAACCCACTCCATGATTGAATACATAGGCGCCGAACCTTTTAAACAACCTGTGATGAGAATTATTGTCCCAATTTTTCACATGCAAAAGTTGATTGGTATTATTGTCCTTTTAAGTTATCAAAAACGTGAACTAAATGAAGAACTGGAAATTCTGGAAGCAATTTCTTCTCAGCTCGGCAACGCAATAATAAGAGCTGAACTATATCAAAATAATATCAAAACAGTTCAGGAACTTAAAAATACCTTGAAAGAACTTAAAGAAACCCAAATCCAACTGATAAATTCCGAAAAAATGGCCTCTCTCGGGCAATTGGTTGCCGGCGTTGCGCATGAAATTAATACCCCCGTTGCCTCAATAAAATCAAATAATACAATATTAAGCAAATTCATACCGCAGATTAAAGACCCTGAAATCGCTGATATGCTCAAAGAAATTAACGAAATTGACCACGAAGCAATTCAAAGAATCAGCAATATTGTAACCTCACTCAAAAAATTCGTAAGACTTGACGAAGCTGAACTTCAAGAAGCAGATATTAATAAAGAACTTGATTTAACTCTTGATTTAATAAGACACGAAACAAAAAACCGCATTGAAATCATTAAACACTACGGAAATCTTCCTCTCATAAAGTGCTATCCGAATATGCTGAATCAAGTTTTCACCAATATTTTGATTAATGCATGCCAGGCAATTTCGGATAAAGGAACAATTGAAATTACAACTGAATATAATGATAAAAAACTAACTGTAAAAATAAAAGATAACGGAAAAGGCATACCCGAAGATCAGCTCAACAAGATATTTACAGCCGGTTTTACAACAAAAGGTGCAGGAATAGGAACAGGACTTGGTTTAGCAATTTGCAGCAAAATAATCGAAAAGCATAACGGCGAAATATTGGTAAACAGTGAAGTTGACAGGGGCAGCGAATTTATTATTACTATCCATAGTAAGTAGTATTATATTAAGTTTTGTAACACGAAATACGCAATTATAGCTTTATTGTACTTAATTTTAAAAAAACAATTTAACAAAAACAAAAAATAATACGTTTAACCCAAGAATTTATTCAAAAAATATGTTATATTATAAATATAAAGTGTGAGTGTTACCCTTATTATTTTCTCACAAACAGTAAAAGGACTTGTTACAGAAATTTAATAGAAAGTTATAAAATAGGCAATTAAATTCAACACAAATTTTTATATTAAATGTAGGTGTGAATTTATATTAGTGTCGGAGGAAAATAATGACAATTAGTGTGAACAGCAAGAAAAAACAGGTAAAAAAGACATTTGACGAATTATTAATGGATTTGAAAACAAGCAACTCCGAAAAAGTCAGATACAATGCAGCACGTGTATTAGGCGAAATGGGTGACTCCAAAGCAGTTGAACCGTTAATTGATGTATTAAAACACGATAAAAACGGTTCTGTAAGATTGTACGCAGCCCGTGCTTTAGGCGAACTCGGCGATTCAAAAGCCACAATTCATTTAATTGAATCATTACGAGAAGACAGAAACGTTGACGTAAGGGTTCGTGCAGCGAGAGCTCTAGGCAGATTGGGCGGTGAAATCGTTGTTGAACCACTGGTTGAAGCACTGAATGACGAAAACCCGCAAGTTTGTATCACCGCAACTGATGCTTTGATTGAAATCGGTGATGTCGCAACAGATGCACTTATTGAATCACTTGACCACGAAAAAGTCAACGTAAGATGTGATGCAACACGAGCTTTGGGCGAAATAGGCAACAAAAAAGCCGTTGATAAAGTTATTAATATGTTATATGACGAATGGGTTAACGTAAGAATTTACGCAGTAACTTCACTCGGCAAATTAAATGATACAAAAGCAGTACCTGCATTAATTGATGTTATGAAAAACCGCAATGAAAACGAACTTGTCAGGGCAGGTGCCGCAGCCGCATTAGGTGTTTTGAGAGATCAAAGAGCATTGCTTCCTTTAAGAGAATTAATTATGGAAGCAGAAGAATTAGGCGAATTGGAAGACACTGCGTTAAAATCATTCAAAAAGATTATGGCTGCAAACTGGCAGTCAATTCCGGGTGCCACAGCTCAGAAAAAACCGGTTGCAACTTTTTAAAAATAAATACAAAACATCGCTCCCAAATGGGAGCGATGTTTTTTTGGAGAAAAAATAATTTATTCAACAACTTTTTCTGAGTCATCATCTTCAGCCTGATCCTCAACAGAATCAGTTCTGATAGATTCTTTACCCGGAGAAAGCGTTTTACCTTTATATTTTTCAATCTGACGTGCGAGTTTATCAGCCAGCAAATCAATACTAGCATACATAGATTCAGCAGCTTCTTCACAGCGAATAACACCGGATGTCATTTTGCAGGAAACTTCTGCAACATGCTTTCCTGAAGCTGACGGGTTTTTAATTACCGACAAAACAACTTCAATTCCTTGAATTTGATCGTAATGCGCTGCAACTTTTCCCATTTTTTCTTTTACATAAGCCTTGATAGCGTCAGTAATTTCAATGTTTCTTCCGTTTACGTAAATGTGCATTTAAACCTCCATAATTATATAAAATCAGTATAACACAATTAACGTAATTTTTAAAGGGGTTACCGCCTAATCTTCCAAAATAAATTGAGGCAATTCAATATTGGGAGTACCGATAACTCTTACCAATTCAAGGACAGACGCTTTCATCTGACATTTTTGAGAAGAACCGCTGAAGAAATCTTTATAAAAACATCCTTCACAATTGCATCCTCTTTTATAACATTCCAACGCAGTCGGTGTCCATCTTCTGACCGCAACTGCTCTACCCATATCTCTACTTCTAAACAATTTATATAATCTCCAAATCTTAACTGTCACACATGCGTGATATAGACAGCAAAGCTGCCTTTACCCCACCCCTGAGGTCGCTTGTATCAACTATCTCCGACCTATACTAACATTATAGGAAATAAGTTTTATTTTTCAAGGGGCAGACATGCAGATGTGAAGTTTTGTTACAAGCCTGTCAAATCAAGGCATGCAGGCACTTTTAAGATGTCAATTACATGCTAAACAAAGCTATACCATGCTCTTAAGATTTCAAACCATGCAAACCCATGTTCTGACATGGTTTTACATGGTTTGAAACATTATTAAGAAATGTAAATTATTCAAAAATATTGCGGAATTTGAGGCATGGGCATGCCAAAACACTAAAAAATGACTGATTTTACGGCAAGAAAAATTAAAATCAAACCACCAAAGATTTCAAGATAATCAGCGGGGAATTTTTTAAAGAAAATTCCTGACCAAAAACCGCCCAGCGACATAATAAAGGAAACGATACCGATAATTAAAGCAGACGAAACAAGCGAAGTGCGGGTAAAATTCAGACTTGCGCCTGCAACAAGAGCGTCAATACTTGTTGCAATTCCAAAGCTTATAAGACATTTCAGACCTATGCAGCATTTTTTTTCTTTCTCGGGCAGAAAAGCCTCAAGAATGAATTTTAGACCGAGTACAAAAAATATTACAAAGACAATCCATCTGCTAAAAGGCGTCGCGATGTCATAGATATAATCCGCTCCGACATAACCTATACAAGGCATGCCCCCCTGAAACAAACCCATAGTAAAAGCGAGTTTTAAGGAATTAATGAGTCGTTTTTTGTCGAATATAAGGCCCTGAGAAAAAGACACAATCAAACAGTCAATTCCCAACGCTACAGCGAGCAAAATTATATCAATTAAACTCAATTTCCACCTCAAACAATCTATTCCACGTAAATTTATAATCCAAATCCGGCGAAATACCGATTTTACCGGACACAATTTTTTCGAAAGGGGCTATCAAGCTTTTAATTGTTTTTTCATCAGGTTTCATTTGCCGGACATTAGCCTGATAAGCCCAGTCGTCCAAAAATCTTATCATTTCTAATTTTTTAAATGCCTTATCATTATATTTTCGGGCAAGAAATTTAATTTTTGCAGCGCAAATAAGGCTTCCTAGAGTATTTGCCGTAGTATTCCAGCCTGAATATCCGTAAAAATTTTGACTAAAATCCGTTTTTAAAAATTGTTCAATAAACTGATTATCCGCACCATTTGCAAAACGCACGTCCGCAATCATATAAGGGGTATCCGGTAATATCCATTTACCGTTAAATGATTCTGTATCAACTCCCATAACAATTTCGCCCTGATGAGCTTTGAAATTATTTACATAAAGTAGAATGTCTGCGTCATCAACCGTAGAAACCCTGCATCCTGCAAGTTCAATCTGGCCGAAAACGCTTTTTTCAACCGAAATATCTTCATAATTTGAAACAAGATTTTTATATTCAGGTTCCAGAAAAACCGGTGCAATTTTAATATCACCTTTAATAGCTCTTGCAAAAAGAGAAAGCGGGATTTCATCAGCGCCGGTTTTAATAAAACCGCCGAGCTTTTCAAGGTATTTTGCTTCCTGAACATTTAATCCGAATTCAGCGCAATCATCTTTTGAAAAAACAAGAGTATTAAAAAATCCTTGTTTTTGCCAGTCAAGGTAAATTTTATTAATCTCAAAATTTCTCTTTCTGGTTTTTAGATAATCTTGCAGAATTTCATCGGGCACCTCTTTTTTACAAATTTCATCGTATTTATCCAGACAATATGAATAATTAAAGATTTTTTTGCCCCATTTATCCCAGTATTCTTTTTCTTCTTCATTAATATTATTGTTTGAAATCCGCATAATACTTGAGAACGCATATATTTCGGCGTTTTTTTGTGACAGAATTTCTTTTAATCTTTCAATTCTCGATTTAACCTCACCAAAAGTATCAGGGCATCTTCTTGAAGATATTAGCCCGCCATAGGCAAGGGTATCAAGCGATAAAATAATCGCATCAAGTTCGGGCAGATTTTCAATCCATTCAAAAAGTTTTTTGATATCAGCGTAACCGGTTAAACTGCCCAAAAATTCTCTTTCAGGCATAAAAAGTTCTATATTTTCATCTATTGCCGCTATTTGCTCCGGTAGTAAATAACATACAGGACGATTATCTATCGGTACAAATCCTATTTTCATTCTTTAATTATAAGATAATCTGAATTTTGGGCAAAGATTTTAACAAATTTTATCTAAAATACCCTGTTTTTGCTCCCGCCGTTAATAAAATCCTGAATACCGTCAAATGTTTTGGCCAAAATATAATCAATGGCATCTTGGGATTCATAAGCTATATGAGGTGTCACAAAAACATTTGGCATACAGATTAAATCCCTTATAATTTTGGAATTTGTAAGACATTCAAGTGAAGATTTTTCCATATTATCAGAAAGTTTTTCGCAATCAGAATTGTATTTACACGCAACAACATCAAGTGCTGCCGCCAGGATTTTTCCGTTTTCAAGATTTTCTTTTAAATATTTTGTATCGACAAGCTCGCCTCTTGCAACATTTATAAAATAAGAATTCTGCTTCATAAGATCAAATTCATGCTTTGAAAACATATGATAATTATCTCCGGTATATGGAACATGCAAAGTTATCACATCGGAATTTCTTATTAAAAAATCCAGAGTAGTAAAATTAACGTTATATTTTTCTTCAAGCTCAGTTTTCTCGACAAGATCATAAGCCAGTATTTTCATCCCGAAAGCATGTGCCAATCTGCAAACAGCCGCCCCGATTGCACCTGTTCCGACAACACCCAGCGTTAATTTTTCCAGATCTCTGCCGACGAAAGAAACTTCCTTAAAAATATCCTCTTTAACGCTTATCACCGATTTAAATATATTTCTGACAACTCCCGTTATCAAACCCATTGTGAATTCCGCAACGGCAGTTTCGCCGTAGTTCTGAACGTTCAATAGAGCTATATTTCTTTGCAGACAAGCCTTTTTATCCACATTGTCATAACCCGTTGAACGCATTGCAATAACTCGAAGATTTTTAAACCTGTCTATAACTTCCTTTGACAAAACCGAATTTATAAATACACTCACAACAGAAGCCCGATTTAAATCATCTTCCGAAACCTCTTCTATGGTTTCTTCATCCAAAACAAAATCAAAAAACTTTATATCGTAATTGTTAAATTTATTTTGACCAAAAAAATCGTGTTCTGTATCCCTGTATTCAAAAACTAACATCTTTATTGACATATCAAGCCTCCTGAAAAACATTATCCGGCAATATAAAATTTAATCTATTAATCAAAAGTGTATAATTTGCGGCAAACAATTAACCTTAAGGAGAATGAAAATCAGTGAAAAAAATTTTAAATTAAATATACGGTGTTTAGCCGAATCAATCCCGGATCTGCTGGGACATGCAACAAGGCGGCGGCTGATATACATAAATCAGCTTATAAAAACACCTAGAAGGAACCTGCATGAGTCCTTCGATTTATAAGAGTGCGGTACAATGTATCGCGCTCTTTATTTTTTATGCTAAAATTTTATCATGATTACAAAAGCTGAAATAGACAATTTAGTAAACGAATACGAAACAGAAAATTTTATAAAAGACGATCCGGTCAGATTTCCTAACAGATTTAAAGATAAAAAAGACATTGAAATTGCAGGATTTATGGCCTCTCTTGTTGCCTATGGCAGACGTGATGTTTTTACTAAAAAATTAGATCGGCTTTTTAATCTTGCACATAATGAGCCGTATAATTTCATTTTGAATTTTAAACCTGAGATTTTGGGGGATTTTAACTACAGATTCGGAAAGCCTGAGGACTTTGCACAAATTTTTTCCGTAATGAAAGACTTATACAAAAAAAAGGGCGGGCTGGAAGAACTTTTTAAATACGGCTATGAAAATCCGGTTGATAATAATATGTTTATTCCTGTCACAGATTATTTTTATTCACACGCTAAAAATGCCGGTCAGGGGTTTTATTTTATGATTCCAAACCCGCGAAACGGCGGAGCGATGAAGCGTATGTGCATGTTTTTACGGTGGATGGTTAGAAAAGGCCCTGTTGATTTCGGTATATGGGACTTTATGCCGGCCGCTGATTTATTAATACCTCTTGATGTCCATGTCGCAAGAATTTCACGCGAGATGGGACTTTTAACCCGAACATCAAATGATTTTAAGGCAGTATTGGAACTAACCGAAAATTTACGCAAATTCGACCCCGAAGACCCTGCAAAATACGACTTTGCCCTGTTCGGCTACGGGGTGAATAATAAATAACGGCATAAAACTTTTTTTAATGAAAAATTTTATTTATCATTTCCTGTGTATAAAGTCCTCCGTCTTCCGGAGACATACATCCTCCGCCCTTAATAATTAATTTTTCACGGTCTGAGTTAATCTGATACACAAATAAATCATGGCCCCATTTGTTTGGACCGGATTTTCCGTTTATATCAAAGGCAAATGTCGGCATTGAGCTATCTCCTTCAGACCAGAAAAACAATATTGTTCCGTCTGCTAATACATAAACTTTTTTGTTATTCATAATTACTGACTTAGTATATCCGTAGCAATTATAATTTGCATAATCCTGCCAGTAATCTTCGTCATAGTCTTCATCATCTTTATGTTTATCTTTTAAAACCGTATCAACTCCGCTGTATTCCGGTATACAGCCTTTTTCAAATGCATCACCATCACAAATTCTTGAAATTTTTAATTTATTTAGAAATTTTTCTTGAAACTCTGAACATTCGCCTCCTTTATGTGCTGAATTGGCACCACTCTCAACATAATAACACGACGGTATATACCCGAAATCAGCCTGAACGCTCGTTAAAATCTGTGTTAACAATGAATATGACTTCTTAAACTGACTTTCTAAGGCTTTGTCTTTATAATTCGCTATAAGCGTCGGAATTGTCATCGCAGCCACCACGCCGATTATGCCGAGTGTTATAAGGACCTCAGCCAATGTAAACGCAACACGTTTTGTGTGAGTGGAGTGAGTAAGGTGAG
>CALUQQ010000049.1 GCA_944322955.1 Candidatus Gastranaerophilales bacterium | reverse complement strand
GGTCTTCAACCTTATCTACAACGAGTTTTGTGCTGAATACGCCGATTTCGCCTGACTGTTCATCCAAAATTGCTTCGATATTTGTTGCTTCTTTTGTTCTCATGTGTTTTTTGTAAGCTGCTACCATAGCGTCGCAAAGTGAGGCAATTATTACGTCTTTTGAAATTCCTCTTTCTCTTTCCAACTGCTCGCAAGCTTCAAATAATGCTGTTCCGATTTTGATCATTGTTTATTCTCCTTATATGTTAATTATGTCGTTAAGACGATAAGACGTTAAGTCGTTAAGTTCATTTCAATTATTTAGACTCAAATATTTTTTCAAACCTTGCAATAAAGCACTAACTTTACTAACCTGTTGACTTAAATTCTCATTATATACAATATATTCCAGATCGCTTGCCAGTATCAATTGCGTATCTAATTCCGCAACAGAACCAATTGCTATGTCAATAAATTTATTTGTATCTTTGTCAGAATAGCGGCTGCAACCTTCAGCAATATTGGAAGGTATTGAAATAGCACATCGCCGTACTTGTGATGTTAAACCAAACATCTCTGACTTTGGGAAATAATCCGTCAACTTGTAAACATCACTTACAAGCTTCCTTGCTTCTTTCCAAACTTCTAAATCTTTATAATGCATTATTTACCAATTTGCCTTTCCTGCTTTTGTAATGAACTTAACGACTTAACGTCTTAAAGTCTTATCATCTTTTAATCAATATACAACTTCGCGGACTGGATGTTGTCTTTTGGGATCAAAAGTTCTTCGCCGTCGTCAAACCTGAAAAACTTAAGCCCGAAATTCGTGTCATAATCCAGAATTTCACCTTTAAATACTTTTTCAGTTTCACCTTCCAACGGATTTTTAAGCTTTATGCTTACTCTTTTGCCTTTGAAAATTACAAATTCCTTTTCAGACTTGAATTTTCGCTCCAAACCCGGTGACGATACCTCCAGATAGTATTTTACGGGTATAATTTCGTCCAAAAAGTCGCTCAGACTTCTTGTAACATTTTCACAGTCGTCCAGCGTGATGTCCTTTTCCTTTGAATAAAGGAAAATCCTCAAAAACCACCTGTGATTTTCCTTGGAAAAATCAATCTCTATTGGTATAGTGTTAAACCTCATGGCGGTGTTTTCAATTAACGGTGTAATCTTTTCAATAATTTCATGCCTGTTAATATCTTGTTTTGCCATACACTACCTTTCCTGAAAGAAAAAGAACGGGGGGGCCCGTTCTTTTGTCTTTTGCAATACTGCTATGCTGTTATTATAATATAAGAGTTTTTATTTGTAAAGTGTTAAGCTATGATAAAGTAAATTCTTTATTTAAGGCAGCTAGTAATTCTTGTTCTGAATAAGATTTACCATTCCACGTAAAATTATCACCATTACATGTTATATCAATATTTACTGTTTTTGTCATATAACCATCCTCTAAAGTGAGCATTGGGAATGATGCGCTGCCAGATGTTTTTGCATTAAGGATCAAGCTTTTAAAGACATCCTCTGGAGACATGGAACGCCCTTCATCGACAGCAGATTTGCTCCCCATATCAGCAATTGAAGTATCACTGTCATCACCTAATGCTCCTGTATTACCAGCCGCATCAGTATTACCAGGCGGACTTACCTGAGTTCCCGCATCACCTTGAGGCAAAGGCGTAACTTCCGGTGCCTGACCGTAATTCATTGCTCGGTCAAGATTTTTCAATGTGTATACTTTATTATTACTATCCGTAAACTCTGTTTGTCCTGCTGATGACAATGATTCTGTCAATTTACCCAAAGTTTCATATAAACCGGCACGCTGCTGAATTAATGCATTATATTTTGCAATACGATTCTGATCCGCGTTTGTTGATTTTGACGGGTCATTATCTGCCATAGAATCAATTTGTTTGGTTAATTTGTCAATTGAATCCATTGTCTTTTTAAGCTGTTCGTCCTGAGATTTTGCCATCTGATATTCTTTGTCTTTTACTGAAGCCTCAAATTGCTGTAAATCTTGAATTTCAGCCTGTTTACCCTTAAGGTCAGTTATCACGCCTTCGCATTGTGTGTCAACCTTTGCTAATGCTGCACTTGCTGCGTCAATTTTAGCCTTATCTTGTTCAAGCTCATATTTTTTCGTCATAAGTTCATCAATTTTAGTTTCAAGTTCTTCAATCTGGGCTTTAATTGTACTTGTATCACCTCCAGAGGCCTCAAGCGCCACCATCTGGGATTCAAGCGTTGTTTTCTGATTAATAGCAAGATCCAAACTGATTTGATTTGATTTAAGCTGCTGGCCGATTATACCGCTCTGTTCTGTAACTTTTCCTTTTGCCGCTGTAAGCTCTGAACGGAAGTTCGTTATTTCATTAACATCATTTTCTATAGTTTTCAGCGAAGCTTCTAAATCATTGGAGTCTAAAGAACTTAACTGCAAAGCTGATGTATCAATCTTTACGCCTGCAAGCTGCAAACCGTCTTGAACGCCTTCACCGGAAAGGGAGTCTTGAACTGTTTTTGAGATATCCAGCTGTTTATAACCAGTGTCTAGATTTGCTTTCTGCTCATTAGCACGAGCCTCAAGAGTATCCAATTCAGCGAAAGAACCGGCACCTGTTAATTGACTTGTTAAAGACCCGGCTGTTGATATTCCAGAAGTTAATTGATCCAGGCCACCTGCAGGGGCGTTGCCGCCGGTATCTGGCGTACCTGGTGTATCTCCGCCAAATACTCCCATCTTGTTTAACATCCCAAATATGGATTGAGCCGCCTGCATGCCGATTTGAACACCCATTGCAGCTTTCATCATATCGGTCATATTATCATTTATATTAGATACGCTTTCAAAAGGCATACTGCGGGAATTATAACGGCCTGCAGAACGATTTAATTCCGCACGCATATTGTTATGACGCATTGTCTGCATACTTATGTTATCGTAAGGATTAATGCCGCGCTGAGCACCAACCCAGTTTGCAGGACGACCTCCGGTTCCTAATGCACGCGTAAATACACTTGTTCTTTGAGCAGAAGAAAGCCCCCCGGCTCTCGCTTTTAAAGATCCGGCGTTATGAGCTGATGACGCCGCACTTTTTCGTGCGTCACCCAGTGATATTTTTGTTTTCGGTAATCCTGGTAAACTCATTTCTGCTCTCTCGTTTTTTATACCTTAAATATATAAAAACTTGAGATTTCCTCCGATTTCATTCATGTTAGATTTTGTTACAAAAGTTTACATGGCAATCCAAGACACGATTTTAGCTGTTTCGACCTTGATATATTATTCCCTTATTATCCCTTGTTTAATCACTAATAAAAAAGCTCCTTTAAAGGGAGCTTTTATTTTAATATTGAAATCATATCGTCTTCGGTTATAAAATTGCCGCTTTGATCTTTATATTTTCCGTCAGACTGACGGGTGTAGGACATATCTTCAATATCTATTTTTTTACACTGTCCAGCAAGAATTTTACCATAAATTCCCTGCATGTATTCTTCAAATTTCGCCGATGTATAAATATCTTTGCCAATCATATAAATAGTAGCGCCGGAAGAATCAACTGATTTTCTGATTTCAACCTTATCAATTTTTATATAAGGCTTGGTTTCTTTTAAACTATCGCGTTCTTCTTTTTTGTCGACATCCTCAGGTGATACCGGAATTGCATTGATAGCAGCGAACAAATTGCTTTGTTCCGCTGGTTTTTGAGTTTCTACCGTAAAACCTTCAGGAATTGTGATCTCTTCGGTTATCTTCGGTACATCAGGAATAATCGGACTTGCAGACAGTACAATATCCATATCCGATTTTTCCGTAGTTTTAACCTGTGCAGTCTTAGCATATTTAGCTTTTTCAGATTTAGCTTTTTCAGGTTTTTTGTGAGTTTTCTTAACCGGTTTTGGTTTTATATCAGACGGTTTGACTTCCATATTAATTTCAGGTCTTTCCTCTATAATTGAAGATGCCATCTGAAGCCAATTCGTCTGTAAAGATTCTGCATACATTTTTACAAATGTACCCTCATTTTCGGCAGTCGGTAACGCAGTTACTGCTACTTGCTTGGTCGGGTTGTAGCCTTCTGAAGCTTTTGACTGCTTGTAGCTTGAATCACTTCTCACTATTCCGGGATTTGTCCCCGTTTTTTTGTTATTTGTTTCTGTCATACTTACACTCTCTTATATATAAAAACTTTTGTTCTTTTTAAATTGCAAAAAACTGCCATTTTTTACAAAACTTTACATTAAACAGCATGATTTTGCAGGGTAATTAATTTATATTATTCCCGCACTTAATTCTTTTTCATCACAATGTTAATAAAGTTCACAAATAGGATTACGGCTGTATCCCGGCGGTAATGAATTCTTTCGGACTTTGCAATAGATTTTTAAGAATAATTAAGATTTTAATTGTAAATTTTTTAAGAAAAATTCTTTTAATTAAAAATCAGCCCGAAATCACTGTTTTTGGATTTGTTAAAAAATATTATGTAACGACTTTGGCATGGAAGATGCAAAACCCCTTTATTTTTTTTAAATTTATCCTATGATGAATATACAAATCTTGGGAATGGGGATTTGGGAAGTTTACAGAAACAAAGGGGTGTTGGTTTCTATTTACTCCGCAATTAATCCATCCAAAGAACGATTAAATCCATTAAAGAATCGTTTAAAATATGGATAGAGTTTAGAGTCTTTATAATCTTGGAGGTTATTGGTAGTGTTACAGCATGGTTACATACAAATTTACACGGGAGACGGCAAAGGAAAAACTACCGCCTCATTAGGCTTAGCTCTCAGAGCTTTGGGACACGGCTGGAAAGTCCTTATTATACAATTTACAAAAGGCGACAGCGCAACTTCTTACGGAGAAATCGTTTCATGCTCAAAATTTTTGCCCAATCTGGATGTTGTTCAATTCGGCATGGACAGAGTCTGCTACTCGCATAACGTTTGTATGGATGACTATAAAGAAGCTAAACGCGGATGGGAATTCGCCAAAAAAGCAATCAATTCCGGTGAATATCAATTGATTATTCTTGATGAAATAAATATTTGCACTGCAATGAATATGATTAAAGTATCAGACGTAAAAGACGCACTTTTGCATAAACCTGATAATCTTGAAATCGTATTAACAGGACGTTATGCACACCCCGAATTAAAAGCTATGGCTCATCTTGTAACTGAGATGAAACCTATCAAACACTATTTTGACATGGGGGTCATGGCAAGACAAGGTATTGAATATTAAGATTATTACTTTTAAATAAAAAAAACACGGGCTGATAAAAGTCCGTGTTTTTTTTACGAAATATAAAAAACATTTGCAAATACACTATGTTTATTATATGCTATGCTTGGTTACACTAGTCCGATAGGTTCGCCCTAGTCCGGAGTCGGGGTAAAATATAACCCCTGACCGACAAAACGGCAATTTCCACACGAAATAGCTTTAACGGATGGGACAGTTTAACCCGTAGTACAACACATTAAACATAAGGAGAAAACCGATGCCAACAGCATCTATGATTGAACTTTTGGAAGCAGGTGTACATTTCGGACACCAAACACAAAGATGGAACCCCAAAATGAAACCGTATATCTACGGTGCAAGAAATGGTATTTACGTAATTGATTTGCGTAAAACTACTGATCTTTTGGATCAGGCTTATGCGGTAGTCAGAGAATTCGCAGCAAGAAACAAAAATGTATTATTTGTAGGTACAAAAAAACAAGCTGCGGAAGTTGTTGCAGAAGAAGCTAAAAGAGCCGGCGCTTACTATATTAACAGAAGATGGCTCGGCGGTATGTTGACTAACTTTGACACTATCCGCTCAAGAGTTAACAAACTTAGAGAAATTGAAGACTTCATCTCATCAGGTCACGCTGAAAAACTTCCTAAAAAAGAAATCGCTCAATTAAATCGTCAATTGAATAAATTGAGCAAAACTTTAGGCGGTATTAAAGATATGAGAGGTTTACCGGATTTAATCTTTATAGTTGACCAGAAAAAAGAAGATATCGCAATAAAAGAAGCTAACAAATTAGGCATACCCGTAATTTGTCTTGCTGATACAAACGCTGATCCCGATGGCATTAACTATATTATTCCAGGAAATGATGATGCTATAAGATCAATTAAATTGATTACTTCAAAATTGGCTGACGCTGTTTTGGAAGGCAAACAATTGAGAGAAAATAACGCGAATCAAAAGGCTAAAATTGAAGAAATAAAAGCTGAAGATGCAGGCGTTTCAACAGAAGAAATTAAGGCTGAAGCTGAAAAAGCTGAATAATTACATAAACTTTAACCATAGGCTTACAGCCTATGGTTTTTATAAAAAAGGAGAGAATTAAATGAATATTACAGCACAAATGGTAAAAGAACTCCGCGACAAAACCGGTGCAGGCATGATGGATGCAAAAAAAGCACTTGTTGAAGTTGACGGTGATATGGAAAAAGCAATGGAAGTTCTCCGCCAAAAAGGCATGGCCTCTGCTGATAAAAAAATGGGCAGAATTGCAGCTGAAGGTTTGGTAGCTTCTTACGTTGATGACAAAGTCGGCGCTATGGTTGAAGTTAACTGCGAAACCGACTTCGTTGCTAAAAATGCGGAATTCAAAGAACTTTCAAATTGTTTAGCTCAGGCTGTTGCAGAATCTAATCCGGCTGACGTTGACGCTTTTGTAAATTCAACATGCCCCAAATGCGGCAAGACTATTGCTGACGTAATTAAAGAAAAAATCGCTTCTATAGGCGAAAAAATTACATTCAGAAGATTTGTCCGCTATGAAGGCAATGTTGCAACTTACATCCACAACGGCAAAATCGGTGTTCTTTTAAATACGGACAAAAATGATGCAGAATTGATGAATGATATTTGCTTACACATCGCATCAAACGCGCCTGAATTTATTTCAAGAGAAGAAATTCCTCAATCAGTTATTGACGAAGAAACAAGAATTGAAATGGGCAAAGAAGACATTCAGAAAAAACCCGAAGCAATCAGAGGAAAAATTGTTGAAGGCCGTGTGAACAAACTTATGGCATCACGAGTCCTTCTTGAACAGCCGTTTGTTAAAAACCCTGATATTACAATTCAACAATTAATTGAAGGCAAATTGACAATAAAGGCATTCACAAGATACACTCTCGGCGAAGGCTTAGAAAAACGTCAAGACAACTTCGCTGAAGAAGTTATGAACCAGATGAAAGGTTAATAAAATATAAAATATAATAAAAAACGACAGCAAGTTGCTGTCGTTTTTTATTATATTTATTCTAAATAGTGATTCGGCATTTTTTTATTGCGAAACAACAAAAAAAAGTGAACAAAGAACTACAATAAATATTTATGAAAAAGTTCTATTCTTCCATAGTATATTCATAATTAGGCTTGTTTTGTTCTTCGGTTTCCTCGTCTTTAGTCTTAAAACTCATTATGAAAATCTGATCTTTTTTAATTTCCATTTCATTACCTTTATTGGCATAAGATAATGGTGTGCTTTCATACAAAGAAACAGCAGCTGATTTTGCACGGTTTCCGTGCTCATTTTTAACAGCACCTTCAACTATTGCGACTCCGGGCCCGAAAAATCCGTCAACAAGCTTGTTGCCAACAAATACCGCACCTGATTTAGCAACAGAACCGGCACTTATACCGCTCAAAGAACTATATTTACCCTGTAGGTTTTGGCCTATGACAAATGTCTGTTTTTTACCTGCATCGTACAAACTTACGGGAACAAAAGTAAATGTCGCGTTACGTTTGAGCCTTTTAGGTTCCGTCACGCCTTCAATTTTACCTGTTATAACACTACCTGCAGGAATTATAAGTTCATCTTTTGTAGTAACATCCTCTACTATTTTAAGCTCCCACGTTTCTGGCGGGTTCGCTGTCGTAAAATCCGACATTGCCTGAACTTTTACATTTTTAGCCATAACAGGCTGAAATCCTAACAAAATTACCGCTAAAAGAATTAATTTTTTTTTCATCATAACCTCACTTATTAAAAATTGCGTTCAAATATTGTCCTGTATAAGATTTTTTATTTTTTGCCACCTCTCTCGGAGACCCCGTTGCAATAACCTCACCGCCGTTATTGCCCCCTTCAGGTCCTAAATCAATTATATAATCCGCAACCTTAATCAGATCCAGATTATGCTCAATTATCAAAATAGTATTGCCTTGATCTGCAAGCCTTTGCAAAATTTTTATTAATTTATCCAAATCTGCCCAGTGCAACCCTACTGAAGGCTCATCCAGAAGATACAAAGTTTTGCCGGTCGCGCGTTTATTAAGTTCTGACGCAAGTTTTATACGCTGAGCCTCGCCGCCAGAAAGTGTCGTTGCACTCTGACCGAGTTTGATATAATCCAAACCCACGTCATTCAATGTTTTAAGCTTGTTTTTAATTGCAGGAATGCTGTCAAAAAATTCCAAAGCTTCTTTAACACTCATCTCTAAAACATCAGAAATAGTCTTTCCTTTATATTTAACTTCCAACGTTTCCCTGTTGTAACGCTTGCCTTTACAGACATCACATTTAACATAAACATCTGACAAAAAGTTCATCTCTATTTTCAAAAGTCCGTCACCTTTACAGGCTTCGCAGCGCCCGCCTTTTACGTTAAAACTGAATCTGCCCGGTTTGTAGCCTCTGACTTTAGCTTCATTTGTTTTTGAATAAAGTTCTCTGATATGCGTAAATACATCCGTATAAGTCGCAGGGTTTGATCTTGGGGTTCTGCCGATTGGCGATTGATCAATATCAATAATTTTATCAATATGTTCAAAACCCGTAATTTCATCCACACCCTGCGGTTTTGGCTTGTTGCCTCTTAATTTATGAAGAGCATATTCAAAAATCAAATTCTGCATCAGGGTTGATTTGCCTGAACCTGAAACCCCTGTCAAAACAACTATTTTTCCAAGCGGAATATCAACGTCTATATTTTTAAGATTATTCAAATGTGCATTTTTAATATGCAAAAAATGTCCGTTACCTTCACGAACTTTTTCCGGTATGGGAATAAATTTTTCACCGCTTAAATATTTTCCCGTAATTGAACATTTAGCGGCAATAATATCTTCAACAGACCCCTGTGCAATAATTTCGCCGCCGTTAATACCGGCTTTCGGACCTATATCGACAATATAATCCGCATTACGTATTGTTTCCTCGTCATGTTCAACAACGACAAGCGTGTTGCCTAAATTTCTAAGCTTTATAAGCGTTTTAATAAGTCTGTCGTTATCTCTTTGATGAAGCCCAATTGAAGGCTCATCAAGAACATATAAAACGCCAGACAGCCCGCTCCCAATTTGGGTAGCGAGTCTGATTCTCTGTGCTTCCCCGCCAGATAAGGTGCCTGCCATACGCGAAAGATTTAAATACCCTAAGCCTACGTCTTTTAAAAATCTCAACCTGGCTCTTATTTCATCCAAAATTTGCTTTGCTATTTGAATATGGTAATCCGACAAATCAAGATAAAGTCCTTCTATAAAGTCATACTCATCTTCAACAGACATAAGAGTAAATTCGTAAATATTTTTATTTTTTATTGTTACCGCAAGAGAAAACGGCTTTAATCTTGCCCCTTTGCAAGCAGGACAAGGCGTTGTAATCATATATTTTTCAATTTCTTCTCTCCAGTATTCGGCAGTTGATTCATTGTAACGCTTTTCAAGATACGGAATTACGCCTATATGCCTGTGATACTGTGTATAATAACGTTTTGTACCAAAACGTTTAACGTGGAATGCCACAAGGTCATCTCCGCCGTAAAGAATAATCTTTTGCTGTTCTTCGGGCAATTCGCCAAAAGGCTTATTCATATCAATCCCGTAATGTGAGGCAACTGATTTTAGAACATCATCATAATAAGTATTTGAAGTTTTTGACCACGGATATATTGCACCGTCAGCAAGAGATTTTGTTTTATCCGGCACAATCAAATTCGGATCAATTACAAAATCCGCGCCTAAACCCGAACACCTTTCGCAAGCACCATAGGGATTATTAAAAGAAAAAATTCTCGGTGCAAGTTCTTCAAAACTCAAATTACATTTCGGACATGCCAGTTTTTCGCTGTAAATAATCTCTTTGTCGCCGATGACATCTACAATTGCAATTCCATCGGCTTTTTTCATTGCGATTTGAACACTGTCCGCAATACGTGACTGAGCGCTTTCTTTCACCACAATTCTGTCGACGACTACGTGAATTGTATGTTTTTGAGTTTTATTTAATTTTATTTCATCCTCATCAAGATTGTATATTTCGCCGTCGACTTTAACTCTTACAAATCCTTCCTGTCGAAGTTCATCAAAGGTTGACTGGAATTCACCTTTTTTGCTTCGGGCAATCGGCGCCAAAATTTGAATTTTAGTACCTTCCGACAGCTTCATTATACTATTAACAATTTCATCAAGCGACTGGGGCTTGATTTCCGCTCCACACTCAGGACAATGAGGAACGCCGACACGCGCATACAAAAGTCTTAAATAGTCATAAATTTCCGTAACAGTTCCGACAGTTGATCTCGGGTTATTACTTGTTGACTTTTGATCTATGGAAATGGCAGGAGAAAGCCCGTCGATATATTCGACATTGGGTTTGTCCATCTGCCCCAAAAATTGGCGCGCATAGGTTGAAAGACTTTCTATATAGCGTCTTTGGCCTTCGGCAAAAATCGTATCAAAAGCCAGTGAACTTTTTCCGCTTCCTGAAACTCCGGTAAATACTACGAGTTCATTCTTCGGAATTTCCAAAGAAACATCTTTTAAGTTATGTTCTTTTGCGCCTTTAATTTTTATTGTATCCCGCATACCTGTATTATGACATGTAAAGCAGGAATTTCAAACATTTTTTAATGACCGCTGAACGTCATAGTTTCTTCATCATACTGGACGATACGGTTATTGACAACATCACCTTCACTGGCAGTAACTGTTACATTTTCAGTATATTGGCGTACATTTGCCGGAGTTATACGATATTTTTGAACAACAACTCTGTCAATTTTATTATCACTCCCAACATCAACAATTGTATTCTGGCATCCGTTTAACGTAAAACGATCACGGTTTTTGGACCCTAATATATATGCATTTGATAGTCCTTCAAAAGTGTATCCTTTATCATCTTTGTAGACTACAGCATAATTATCTTCGTCCTGCATCGGAAAAACAACATTTGTACCATTATTTAAAACAACGCTATGATATTGAACATCATCATAAGAATAAGCATTTACTGCCGCTACATCATTTTTATTAAATGTAACATTACCGACCGCAACTGGCGATACCGGCTTGGAATAAACATTGTTTAACGCAGCCATACTTTGTAAGTAATTCATCATAATCACGCTTGGCACAAAGAAGTTATACGGATTATAATTATACGGATAATAATATGGCTGTACATAAGGATAATAATACGGCGGCACAGGGGCTACAAAAGGAGGAACCCATTGCGTTTCCGTATTTTCATTCACCAAATCAGACGCTTCTGCCTTTTGAGAGGCTACAGGATCTGCCATCATTGCTAAAATCACCGCAGCTGTCGGAACAGCTTTTTTTATACTGTTTGTTACAACCGCTTCAGATTTTGGTTTTTCATCCTTTTGCGCTGCAAAATTAATATTACTTTTGTAAGAAAACTCAGATACCGCTAAAATCTTCATAACCACACTCCTATTATCAACACATTTTTATTAAAACATCAAAATATATTTTTTGCTATATAATTTAAACATAAATTTACAAGGAATTTTGCTATAAAAAATAATAAAATCACTAACAAAAATTTCTTTTACCGGTTTTTATATAACAAACAAGGAGAAAAATATGCAGACAGTAAATAATAATCTACAAAGTTGCAACCGATATAATCAATCTTTTACAGGTCTCAGAAAAGTTAAATGTCTGGGTTTATATGAAAAATATCCGGAATTAGGAAAAGAGTTGGTTGATACTTTTAAAAATAACTCTAAAGTCATGGATTTTTGTAAAAAATATGATGTGGATATAATTTTTCATGCTGCCAAAAATTATATGAATAGTGTACAGGCATCTGTAAATGTCTTTTATGATAATATAACAAAAAATAAGCTTAAAAAGCTTTTCAGTAACCGCGATGACCAAATTGTCATAAGCGGATGGGGCAATAAGTATGATATTCCCGGAAGTATTAAAGAAGCAACTGCAAGCCTTAAAGCGGCTATGTCGCCTGCAAATGCAAAATCATATTTTCCTACAGGACTTTTAGATGCGCATATTGAATTAGCCGATAAAAAAATACAAAAAGTTTTAGACCAAAAAAAAATAACAAGACAAAATAAATCAGCTCAAAAAATACATAAAAAACAGTCAAAAATTTCTGAGGTTGACGCAAAAACAAAATTGAATAATTCTATTAAAGACCTGATAAGAAATAGTTATTAATATGACACCCTGAATCTGCGATTATAAAATTATCTTAACAAACAATATAAATATAACAATTCATTTAGTTTATTAAAAAGGAGGTGTAGCAAACAATGTCAACAGGTTTTGTTAAAGTAGGAAATGATTACATTAATCCATACAGTATAACTCATATAGGGAAAAACATAGACGGAACAACTTATGTCGGTTATAATACAGTAGCACAAGGTCCCGGAGGAATTGCACCTGTAGCGGACAACATTCCAGTAGATTCCAATAAATTTGCTCAATGCGCAGTTAAAGCCATGCAAACAGGTGAAATTATTGACGTAATGGCATAACGACTAATAAATTAAAAAAATGGATAACTTGTGTTATCCATTTTTTAATTGTCGTAGGCGGGACTTGAACCCGCACGGGTTGCCCCACACGCCCCTCAAACGTGCACGTATACCGATTCCGTCACTACGACATATACTCTTATTCTATTTTCAAACTTTAGCTTGTCTCCGTGACGGATGTATTCACTTACGTTCATACCCTCTCAAAAAACAATTATCAATTGTTTTTTTCGGCAGAGTGTCACTACGACATATACTCTTATTCTATTTTCATTATTATAAGCTTGTAACGGTGCTTTTCACCTTACAACAATAAGGATGTTACATTAAGTTTGCAACATCCTTATTTTAATATAATAAATTTTAATTGTAAAGACTATCTTCCGATTTCGATAGCTTTTAATGCCATGGATTTTGTAATATTTACCAACGCAAGGTTCGCTTCATATGCTCTTTGCGCCATTACTGCATCTGCAATATCAACCATTGCGTTTACGTTTGAAGATCTTATGTAACCGTTTTCATCAGCATCGGGGTGTCCGGGTCTGTATATTTTATCGCCAAGCGTCGGGTCTTCAACCACGCCGCTGAAGGTTACTCCGCCCTGCAAATATGATAAAGTTCCGACCCCGAATACGTCATTTTTCATCGTATTCATCAAACCATGAAACGAAATATCTTCTGTCGCATTCAATACAGGAATTTTTCTTACATAATTCGGCGTATCAATATTCGCTACGTTTTTGGCATGGATATCAAGACGCAGCCCGTGTGCTCTTAATGCATTTGATCCTATATTAAACGATTCAAGAATACTCATAATTTCTCCCGTTATTTACCTACATTTATTACCGTTTTCATCTCGGTAATTATATTAGACATTCTTCTTGTTGCCATTGAATAAAGCATGGAGTTTTCCTGCAATGCAATAAGTTCCTGTGCAGGATTTATTTCTTCATACTGTCTTTCTTCTATAATTCCGGAAGGCCCGAGTTTTTGTGAAAGTTTAGTTTCCAAAGGACTGTTCATTGTGCCGAGATATGTCCCAAAATCAATATCACGTCTTACATAACCAGGTGTGTCAACGTTTGCTATGTTAGAACCGATTGCACGCTGTCTTTGTGATATCAAATCCATCATTAGGGAAACTTTACCCATACTGTCCAAAGATGTATACATTATCTAACCTCCCTCATTAACCCTCTCGGATATTTATTGCTTTATTATACATATCATCAATAACCTTAAGCATCTGGGTGCTTGCAAGCATTGACGCATTAAGCCTTAACATCTCGCTTGTTGATGTGTAAACATTTGTATTTGAAATTTCTATATTATGTTGTTTAAAACACATATGATCTTTTACAAGAACAGGTTCTCCGGATTCTTCCGTTGCCGCAAGCCTGTTCATGTCAGCCTGTTCAAGCCCTTCCGGATTTGCAAATCTTACAAGCGGAATATTTCCCAAATATTTTTCAGTGGCCTGTGATGAATCAAATGCAACAACATCTCCGTTCGGTTTAATTTCAAACTTATAACAATTTGTCGGAATTTTTATACCTTCACCGACAATCCAATCATCATTTGTAACCAGATAACCGTCTTTTCCTTGTTTAAAACCACCGTCACGGGTATATTGAACTTCTCCTGACGGAGATACGACAGGAATAAATCCCTGTCCGTCAATTGCGACATCATAAGGGTTAGATGTAATCTTAATTGACCCTTGACTGTAATCCGTTCGAATTGCACCTTTTAAATATCCGTCTTCTCCTATCATTTGTTCAAATCTGACAGGCTTATATGCATTTGTATTTATATTTGCAAGATTATTCGCAACATAACCTAACCTTTCCCACTGGCAAAAGGTGTTGTTAATACTTTTTCTTATCATTCCTTGAATTGTATACATAAATTAACCCTCTCTATGTTGCTGAACCAAGCTGACTGATTACTTTTTGTAAATTCTGGTTCTGTATCATAAATAATTGTCTGTTTGCGTCAAAATTCTTAATAACTGGCATCATATTAATAAATTCTTCCTGTAAAGCCACATTGGAAAATTCATTATAACCCTGTTTGACTTTAGGCTCCATGACAAGTGCACCATTTGCATCAACTACCCCCAAATATGCAACGCCTTCAAGCTTATTTGTCTGCGGGTTGAACACGCTTAACAAGCCTCTGTCATTAACTTTTATCTGGTTTAAGTCATCCGGTACGATATGTAATTTAATCGGCATGCCGGTATTAGACAAAACCCGGCTATCATCCAGTGTCAAAAGATTGCCTTCACGGTCAAGTTTAAAACGCCCGTCACGAGTCAATTTAACACCTTCATCGCTTTCAGTTTGAAAATATCCTTTTGCGGCAAGTGCTATGTCTAAAGGGTTTTCAGATAAGGCTATACGGCCCAGTTTATCATCCAAAGTTGTAGATAAACCATGTACACCTAAAAATTCTGTCATAGAAGATACTATAGCATCTTTTCTTTGATATCCTACTTTATCAAATCCTGCAATATTTTCGTTTGACACGGAGATTAACTCACTGTCCACGTGCATTGCTCTGATTGATGCAGTGATTCCGTTTTCTACAAATCTTACACCGCCGTTGATTTTCATACATTTATACCTCTGATTATATTTTCGGATATTTTTCAGTATTTACTTAACAAATCCATGAAAAATCATCCGTTTGAATGGGTTTTTAAATGTATTTAATAAATTTTTTTTAAAAGTCAATATATTCATATAAAGAGTTAGCTTCCTGAACGCTTATGTTTGTTTCAGGGACCTTCAAAACTCTTACCGCAACTTTACGATTTGCATATTCAATTGTAATAATATCACCTATTTTTACCTGTTTGGAAGGTTTTGCGGAATTACCGTTTACAAAAATTCTCCCCATATCGGAAACTTCATTTGCAACGGTTCTTCGCTTTATCAAACGGGATACTTTTAAAAATTTATCTAACCTCATGGCTTTATTATATCATATTTATGATATAATTTAAATTATGAAAAATATCATTTTGACTTTATTTTTTATCTTATTTTTTCAGACTGCGGCAATGGCGCTTGAAAGTTCAATCAGATTTGTTCAAGTAACTGATACCCACTTTAATACAAAAAACGAATACTCAGTAACAGTTTTAAAAAATACCGTAAAGGACATAAACAGATTAAAAGATATCTCTTTTGTCGTGTTTACCGGTGACAATCTTAACAGCCCCAAAGCTGATGACCTGGACGATTTTATAAAAATTATTAACGGATTAAAGGCGCCTTATTATCTTGTAATAGGAAACCATGATGTTTTTAAAAGCGGCGAACTGTCAAAAATCCAATATAATGATATTGTAAGAAACAATAATTTTTTCTGGTTTTACAGGAAATGGAATTATGTATTCAAGAAAAAAGGCTACACATTTATTGTTGTAGACGGTGCAAAAGAAGTTATTCCGGGATCAGCCGGGTATTACAGGGCAGACACTCTTGAATGGCTGGACAAACAGCTTGTTAAAAACAAAAAACATCCTGTAATCATCATGCAGCATTATCCAATAGTTGATGCTCCGGAATTCAGTTCTTCCCGCCTAAAAACACACCGAACCTACCAGCCGGAAAAATATCTTGATATACTGGATAAACATAATAACGTACTGGCGGTTATATCAGGCCATTTCCATGTAAACAGCGAAATGATGCGCAACGGGGTCTATCACATATGTACACCTACGCTGCTTTCCAACCCTCCGGTTTACAAAATTGTTGATATAGTTTCAAAAAACGGACTTTCTCCTCTTGTTTATACCCAGCTGAAACAAGTTGAAATAGAAGAGTAGTTGCATTTTTTTTGAAATAATATTATAATTGTAACAACAATATTTTTGAGGTAAAAGATACACAATGGATGAGTCGGGAAATTTGGTTTTTAATTTATTTCTAATAGCATTCCTATTATTTTCAAACGGTTTTTTTGTAGCTGCAGAGTTTGCAATGGTTAAGGTCAGAAAGACCAGAATAGAGCAGCTGGTAAAAGAAGGCAACTACAGCGCACAGATAGCGCTTGAGGCAATAAAAGATCTGGACAAATTTATTGCGGCTGTTCAACTCGGTGTAACCATATCCAGTATCGGTTTAGGCTGGGTAGGAGAGGGGACCTTAGCCCGGATAATTGAACCCGCGTTTGTATTTTTACCTGGTGTAAGCCAGACTATTGCAACTCATACGGTATCCGTTTCACTCGCATTTGCTCTGATTACATTTTTACACGTTGTTTTGGGTGAACTCATTCCGAAATCCATTGCTCTGGAATACACTGAAAAAACCGCACTTATAATTGCCCGTCCGATGCAGGCAATCACTTTTGTGTTTAATCCTTTTATATGGCTGTTGAATGGATTTGGCAACTGGGTTTTGAAATTAATGCATATTCCTCATTCGCATAAGTCTTCACTTGTGCATTCATCTGAAGAACTGGATATGCTTGTTGATGCAAGTTATAACGGCGGAGTTTTGAACGAAACCGAAAAAGACATGCTTCATAACGTTTTTAAATTTTCCGATTTAACAGCAAAACAGGTTATGGTTCCGCGAACTGATATGGTTTGCGTGCCGATTGACATGTCTTTGGAAGAATTAAACAATGTTGCCACTGAAAATCAATATACGCGATATCCGGTTTATGAAGGGGATATTG
>CALUQQ010000048.1 GCA_944322955.1 Candidatus Gastranaerophilales bacterium | reverse complement strand
AACACTTATTCCCTTATTCCCCTATTACTTTATTCACTTCAAAAAAAGCCGCCTTTACTTTGGCTGAAGTCTTGATCACACTCGGTATAATCGGTGTTGTGGCTGCGATGACAATTCCGACATTGATAAGCAAATATCAGGAAAAGCAGACTGTCACACGGCTTACAAAAGTTTTTGCAACAATCAGTAATGCTTATCAAATGGCAAAATTGGAATATGGTGATGTTAACAGCTGGGGATTCACTGCCAATTCGGCGAATTCTATAATGGACCAAGAGAATAATACAGCAACAATTGCGCCCTCCACAGCAGAGAATAGTATAATATTTATGAATGTCATGTCCAAATATTTAAAAGTTTATCAACGTGTGAATACGAAAGATGCGGCATTCCCTCCTGTATATTTTTTGACGGGCGATCCTACGTCATCACCGGATGTTACATTTACAAATGGTACAGATGTATTGATTTTGGCTGACGGGACATATATAGCAGGCCTTTGGGTAACTAACTATCAGTGTACAACAACGGGTTCCTGCGGTCATTTTTCTGTCGATATAAACGGTATGGAAGTGCCTCCTAATACTTATGGAAGGGATAAATTTATGTTTTATATTTATAAAAACGGTATAGTTCCTATGGGAGGCAAAGAGGATACAACGAATCCTTTTGAAACGAGATGTAATCTTAACGAGGGTTCAAGTTATAACGGCTACGGCTGCGCTGCTTGGGTAATTTACAATAAGAATATGGATTATCTTCACTGTAATGATCTTTCGTGGGAAGGCAAGCACAAATGTTCTGATTAATACCAAATCCGGCAGACCCGAAAAAAGTGGTGTGTCTGCCGGATTTTCCCTTGTATCGACTATGAAAATGCAAGGGCACATATAAATTTAATTTTGTTAGAAAAACAGCCGTTTTTAAAACGGCCGAACTCATATTTGGTAAAAGGTTAGTGTGTAGGAGAAAATAAAGAAAATGGTTATACCTTATGTATGCCACACTCCATATGATATATAACGTATATACAAAACTTTTTTACAATAATTAATGTTTTTATAAAAATAAGATTTTTTAAGCTTGTAAAATTAAATTGCAATAAAAACTTTTTTCAAGTAAAATAATTGCTAAAGGGGATATTTAATATGAAAATTGAGGCAAAGAATCTTATCAAAATATACGGCGACCGAAGTGTTGTAAACGATGTTTCCTTTGAAATTCAAAAGGGCGAAGTGGTTTGTCTACTCGGGCCAAACGGTGCCGGAAAAACAACGACATTTTATATGGTTGTAGGGCTTATAAAACCGAACAGCGGAAGTATTATGCTTAACGGGCAGGATATTTCGGCATGGCCTATGAATGTACGGGCCAAAGCAGGTATAGGGTATTTGCCGCAGGAAGCTTCAATTTTTAGAAAACTCAGCGTGGAAGATAATCTTAAGCTTGTGCTCCAAATGAATGAAAAACTTACTGAAGATGAGAAAAAGCGCAAGCTTGAGGAATTATTGTCAGAGTTTGGTATATTAAGACTCCGCTCTTATGCTGCAGTATCATTGTCCGGCGGTGAAAGACGAAGGGTAGAAATTGCAAGAGCGCTTGCGGCAAGTCCTGATTTTATGCTGTTGGATGAACCTTTTGCAGGTATTGACCCGATTGCAATTGGCGAAATTAAAGATAATATAAGAAAAATCTCCGTAGATAAAGGACTGGGTGTCTTGATTACAGATCACAACCCGAAAGCAACGCTGTCTATTACCGACAGAGCTTATGTTATCTTTGACGGTAAGATTAAAATTCAGGGCAAAAGTGAAGATGTCGCGGTTGATCCTGTTGCTAAAGAATTTTATTTAGGTGAGGATTTTGAACTTTAATGAAATTTCCTAAAATTACGATATATGATAAATATATTTTTACACAGGTGTTAGTAGCGACATTTGTAGCTATTTTGCTGTTTACAATTGTCTGGATTGCACCTGAAATGTTGTTGAATACCATAAAAAAAACATTGGCCGGAGATTATGGACCCAAAACAGCGGTGCTTGTTCTGTTTTATGAGTTGCCTAAAATATTAGGTAAAGCTTTTCCGGTCGGACTTTTGCTCGGAACTTTATTTACTTTTGATAAGCTGAGTAAAGATTCTGAATTGACGATTTTTCGCGCTGTCGGTATGTCTTTTTCAAGAATTATTGCGCCGGTTATTGTTTTGAGCTTGATAGTTACATATCTTTGTTATTTGACAGGTGATAGATTAACGCCGTTTGCTGCTTTTAAAATGGATAAAATAAAAGGTTATCAGCAGTCGACACAGTTTATTTATACCCAAAAAGACAAAAGTGGCCACCCGACGCAGGCTGTTATTGTTTCTAAATCAAAAGTTAAAAATTTATATAACGTCATTGTTTTGGATTTTTCAAGCGAAGTTTATTCGGATGTTCATCAACTCTCTAATATATTTTATGCTAAAACAGGTCAAATTCACGATGATAAGTGGGTTCTTAATGATATTGTACAATATAAAATTTCTTCTGACGGAATTTTCACTAACATAGGAAAATTTAAAGAGATGTCTGTTCTAGACGCGGAATCGGCTAAAAATGCATATACTTTGATGTCTTATTCAACAAAAAAAGAACGTGAAATTAACAACCATGATCTTCATAATTATATAAAGTTATTGAAGAAAGAAGGCATGGATGAAGAATATCGGTATATGTTCAACAAATATCTGCAGCGATTTTTCCATCCGTTTGTGTGCATTTTGCTGGCGATTATGGGGTGTCTGCTCGGGTTCAGCAAACCCAGAGAACAGCGCTTAATCGGCTTTACCATTGCTATCGGATGTATTTTTGTTTATTATATTACTTTGCCGTTTTTTGACCTTTTGGCCGAAAAAGGTGTTCTTCCGCCTTTAATTACGGCATTATTTCCGCCTCTTGCTTTTACGGCGGCGATTGTAGCTTTTTATAAATCAAAGGATCTTTAATGAAAAAAATCATTATTTTGTTATTAATTTGTTTATCTGTCAACTTTGTGCAGGCAAAGCCTATTGAAATTTCTTATGATAATGGGATTTATCATATTATTTTATCTGGTGAAAAAATACGAAAAAGAATTCAATTTGTGGCAGCAGAAAGCCTCATGTCTAATAGGGAAGCTCATATTAAGGGCAGATCAGAGCTGACTATAAATACGGGATTTTTTGATCCTGAAAACGGTAAAACCATTTCATATATTATAACAGATAGAAATACTGCGGTGGATCCTTTGTTTAATGAAAATATTTATGCAAATCCGGTATTGAGAAGGAATTTGGAAAAGCTGCTTAATCGGACAGAATTTAGAGTTGTCGAGTGTAATAATAAATATGAATATCAGATTGTGGAGCATAAAAGCGGTGTTGATTTCGGTTGTAATATAATAACATCTGCTCAGGGCGGACCTATGATACTTCCACACCTTCGTCTGGAGGAGGAGCTTTTCGTAATAAAAGATAAAGACGGTAATGTTATAAGAGAATCCGCATCGGTATTACATAAAACGCCTAGAACAATTATTGCTACAAAAGACGGTGACGCGCATATTTTGATTATTACGGATAAAAATCCTATGGATATGTATGAAGTGCAAAAATTGTGTAAAGACTTTGGTTTTGACAGAGCAATGGCTTTCGACGGCGGAAGTTCAACATCTATGAATTACAAAAAAGAAATAGAAGTTGTTTCTGACGAAGGCAGCGGAAGATTGTTAAAATCTTTTATGATTATTCCCAAAAAATAAAAAGTATGGTATTATAAAACTAAAAGGAGGTTAGTATGATAAAAAAGAATATTAAAACCGAAGATCTCGGGGGGGGGCGACCCTTTTAACCGCTCGTAGTGCTGGTTTTGGGAGTGCTGTTTGGGGAAGGTTACTAAGATACTACGGCAGTAAGGCACTAAGAAGGAAGATTTGTAACAGAAATGCCGACCAACATAGTTGTGGTCGAAGTGAGTCTGTCATCCTGGACTGCCAAAGGCAGGACAACACACTGGGCATTGGTGGGACTTGTCATGTCATCCTGAACTTGTTTCAGGATCTCAAGATTTCCTCCATCCTAACCCTCAAGGGCGGGAGGGAAAAATTAGTGAGCGAAGCTCACAGAAAAAACACCACTCAATTTACTCACCTCACTCACTTGACTCACGCAAAACGTGTCGCATTCACTCTGGCAGAGGTTTTGATAACACTGGGCATAATTGGTGTTGTTGCGGCTATGACGATACCTACGTTGATAGCTAATTATACGGAAAAAGCTACTATTTCAAGGCTTAAGAAAGCTTATTCAACCCTTGCAAATGTTTACAGGTTATCAATGATTGAAAACGGTTCAGCAGCTGTAATGGGGTCAACTACAAACGTAAATGTCGAAGAATATGTAACAAAATATTTTTTGCCTTATTTTAGTGGCGCAAAAATTTGTAAAACTTATTCTGAATGCGGTTATTCCAGCAATAGTCCTTATTTGGCTGAAGCTGGTAATGAATGGGCTTTTCAGGTTGTAGATGCATCAAGGCGTATTCCTATTATGGCTAATGACGGTATGTACTATTGGTTCGCGTTAGCACAAGGTGCGGATAACGAGGGGAATCCTTTGCCGACAAAAATTGTTTATGTTGACATAAATGGAGCACAAAAGCCAAACAGGCTTTGTGCTGATATGTTTGTGTTTACGCGTACCGAAAACGGAATTGTCCCGTTTGTTAACGAAGATGATCCGGATGATCCGTCTTGTGTTGCTGATATAATTGAAAACGGATGGGAAATTCCTGACGATTACCCGTATAGTTTTTAACTTAATTCAAATAATTTTTTATAGAGTTCAATTTGCTTGTCGGATAAAGATTTTGGAATAACAATCTTTATCCGTGCATTTAAATTGCCGTATCCGCCTTTTTTAGGCAAACCTAAGCCTTTAAGCCGCAGCATTTGACCGGTTGAGGTTTTAGGCGGAATTTTTATACCTATTTTGCCGTGAAGAGTTTCAATGTCTTTTTTACAGCCGAGAACTGCCTCCGGCGGGGTTATTTCAATGTCTTTTGTCAGGTCATAGCCGTCAATTTCATAATTGCTGTCTTTCATGTGAACAATTAAATACAAATCGCCTTTTTGCCCATAATCATCGGTTTTGCCTTCTCCTTTGATACGAACTTTTTGACCTTCCTTTATGTCAGATGGGAGTTTTACCTTAATTGATTTTTGTTCTGATTTGATGCCTGTACCGCCGCAGGCAGCGCAAAACCCGCCGCCGGGCGGGCATTGACGGCATTTAGTCATTTGGTTAAATCGTACGGTTATTGGTTTTTGGTCAAATAAATCTTTTGCCGTAACGTTTAAATTCATTGTTATATCAAGATTTTCAGATTTGGCTTGGCGGCGGGAACGAGTGCTTTGCTCTTGAGCGGCACTGCCAAAATCAAATCCGCCGAAATTGGTTTTGTGTCCGGCTTGACTTTGGCCCATCATATCGCCGAATAATGAACTGAAAAAGTCAGAAAATCCGCCGAAATCTTGTCCGCCAAAATTGAAGGTTTGATAGCCTTGCCCTCCGCCAAAATTGAATTGTTCAAATCCCGGAGGTGGCGTGTATTCGGCGCCGCTTTGCCAGTTTGAACCTAAACTGTCGTATCTTTGGCGTTTTTGTTTGTCGCCGAGAACTTCGTAAGCTTCATTTATATCTTTAAATTTAGCTTCGGCTTCTTTGGTTTTATTTACATCAGGGTGGTATTTGCGCGCAAGTTTTCTGTAAGCTGATTTAATTTCGGCTTCCGTAGCTGTGCGTTTTACTCCCAATATTTCATAATAATCTTTGTATTGCATAGTTATCTCCTATTATTATGATAATATAAAATTTTTTGAATCCTTAATTTATTAATTATTTTTTAACAGTAAGTTTTTAGTATTTTAATTAACATGTCTACATAAATCACTTGTAAAATAAAAATGTTTATAATAAACTGGTTTTGTTAACTGCCGAAATACGCTTTTTAATGAGCAGCAATTAATTCGGTAAGAACGGGTAGAAGGGGCCGGAACAACAATTTATCCGGTTTCCGCAAACAGAAAAGGAATAACTATGAACACAGATCCTATAGCAGATATGCTGACAAGAATCAGAAACGCAAGCCTTGTTTCTCACGAAACAGTTTCTATACCTTCATCTAAATTGAAAGTAGAATTGGCTAAACTTTTGAAGTCGGAAGGTTTTATCACCGATTATGAGGTAAAAGAAGAAGGAAAATTTAAAGTTCTTTTAATTACTTTAAAATACGATGAAAAACACAAACCTGTAATCACCAGACTCGAAAGAGTTTCAAAACCGGGTTTAAGAAACTATTCAAAAGCTAAAAATTTGCCTCAGGTATTAGGCGGTATGGGTGTAGCAATTGTATCAACAAGCAAAGGTTTGTTGACAGATAGAAAAGCCCGTAAAGAAAATGTGGGCGGCGAAGTTCTTTGCTACATTTATTAATATAAGTATGCAAAATCGGGTTAAAATCCCGTTAATCGACATCAGACATAATTGGTAGAAAAGTCTGGTAAGTAATAGTAATATACCAAAAGGAGAAATTAAAATGTCACGTATAGGTAAAAAACCGATTGAAATTCCGCAAGGAGTTGAAGTTAAAATAGATGGGCAAATCGTTACGGCAAAAGGACCTTTGGGCGAAGAAACAGTGGAAGTTCGTCCGGAAATCGCTGTTAAAATTGAAGATAATCATGTGATTCTATCAAAAGTAGGTGAATCAAGAGAAACGGATGCTTTGTATGGTTTGTTCAGAACACTTGTTGCAAATGCTGTACATGGTGTAAAAGAAGGTTTTGAAAAGAAACTTGAAATACAAGGCGTAGGTTATCGTGCGCAAATGCAAGGGACAACTTTAAATATGCAGTTAGGCTATTCTCACCCTGTTGATATTGTACCGCCGAAAGGCATTACAATTTCGGTTGAAGCAAATACAAAAATCACCGTAAAAGGTTCAAATAAACAAACTGTAGGTGATGTCGCAGCAGAAATCAGAGGCAAACGTCCGCCTGAAGTTTACAAAGGAAAAGGTATCAGATATGAAGGCGAATACATTAGACGTAAAGCCGGTAAAGCTGGTAAAAAGTAAGATAACCGTAATGGACCATTTATTCTGAATTTTAGAAGCCACATAATAAGCCCGTATAAACCCTTAAACGTGGTTATTTAAGAAGGTTTGGGCAGAAAGGAAAATAAAATGATTAAACAAAAAACAAGAAAACCACAAGTACAAAAAAGACATAGATCAATCAGAACAAAGATCTCAGGTACATCTGAATTCCCGAGATTAGCTGTTTACAGAAGTACAAAACATATTTATGCTCAATTGATTGATGATGAAAATCATGTGACACTTTGTTCCGCATCATCAGTAGATAAAGAGCTTAAAGAAAAATTGGCACATGGTGGAAACATTGACGCTGCAAAAGTCGTAGGTGAAGCTATTGCCAAAAAAGCAAAGGAAAAAGGCATTGAATGTGTTGTATTTGATCGCGGCGGATTTTTGTATCACGGTCGTGTGGCAGCTTTGGCTGATGCGGCTCGCGAAGCAGGTTTGATGTTCTAATTGAATTTTTAATAACACCAAAAAAGACTTCCTTTTTAGGAAGTCTTTTTTGGTGTTATATTGACCTATATATTAAATGTAACAAAATGTAAATATAAATTTAAAAAGGGCTGAAATTCAGTTATAATGCCTGTATGATATGGTCGAAGTGTGCCTGTGGCAAATGTTTTTCTTCTTGTGTTTTAATGAATATGTAGGCAGAAGTTTCAGAAAGGAAAATTTAATGTCAGTAGAAGCAGTAAGTGTGGCACAAGTACAACCCCAAAAGAGAAAGCAGGCGGAGGAAAAAAGGCTTTAGCATCAGTGTTTGTGCCCGGAGTGGGACAATTTTCTGATGGCAGGTATAAAGAAGGTGCATTATATTTAGTAAGTACTGAAGGTTCATTTTTTACATTATCATCAAAAGTTCTCTGATAACTTTGGTGGCGACAGCTGTTGATACGCCGGATGTATCGTAATCAGGTGCAAGTTCAACTACATCCGCGCCTATTATGTCAAAGTTTTTCAGATACTTAAACCATTCTATCAGTTCATTAAATTGCATTCCGCCGCTTTCCGGAGTGCCTGTTCCAGGCATTACCGACGGATCCAGTACATCCAAATCAACAGTCACAAAGATTTTTTTGCCCTTAAAAATGTCGAGTTCACGGAATTCGTGAATAAGGGTATTATGCTGTTTCATAAATTCAAATTCTTCTTTCATACCCGAGCGGATTCCGATTTGTTTGATATTTTCATGCCCGACGATTTTTGACGCGTGGCGGATTACGGCGGAATGCGACATTTCTTCACCCAAATATTCTTCTCTCAAATCCGTATGTGCGTCAAAATGCACTATCGCAAGGTCTTTGTAAAATTTTGAAACAGCTTTAATTTCCGGCAGAGTTACAAGGTGTTCTCCGCCTATTGCGAAAACTCTTTTACCGTCTTGATAAATTTCCTTGACATTTTGTTCAATTACATCTAAAGATTTATAAGTATTCCCGAGCGGCAATTCCAAATCACCTGCATCGTGGAAATTTACGTCTTCAAGGTGTTTGTCAAAATTCGGAGAATATTCTTCCAATCCCCAGCTCGCAAGTCTTATTTGTTCCGGGGCAAAACGTGAACCGGGCCTGTAGGATACTGTCCCGTCAAACGGCAGCCCCAGCATTACTATATCCGATGAATTGTAATCCGGATTTTGTCCCATCCAGTTTCTGTCTAAAAACGGCCCTTTTAACATTTTTCTCTCCTTTTTTTCGATTATATCATAAATTATCCGTCCGGTATATCCCGTTGGTTAATTTATGTATATGTAATGTATTTTATACTGGCATGCGGAGGTAATTATGTCAAAAAATTTAAGCGACGCAATACAAAATATTATGCAAGAAAATGCAGCCGAAAATATTGTAATCTTTACCAATCATCTCAAAATAGACGGAACAATTCATGAATTTAAAGGTAAATGTGCCGACTGCCATGATTGTATAATATCATTGAAAGATGTCACCGTATGCAGATTGGAAGATTATTGCACATGTAACCACGACGACTGCGAATGCAATGACTATATTTGTTTTAAATATGATTGGCTGAATGTGAATATATCTGAAGTCGTTGCGTTTAGTATTGTTATTTAAGAACAACCTGTTTCAAGGCTTCAATTACAACGGGATCCCATTTGCTGTCAGATTGCATAATTTCAATTGCTTGGGAAATTTCCATTGCTTTTCGGTAAGGTCTGTCGGAGGTCATTGCGCTGAATGCGTCGGCTGCTGCGATTATTCTTGAACCGAGCGGAATTGATTGCCCTTTCAGACCTTCGGGTTTACCCGTGCCATCGTAACGTTCTGTCTGATATGTTACATACGGAACAACTTCTGACAGGAAGTTTATATTCATTAATAAGTTTACGCCTGTATTAATATGGTCTTGAATTTTCTTCAATTCTTCTGGTGAAAGTTTGCCGTTAGTTGCAAAAATTCTTTCAGGAAGCGCTATTTTGCCTATATTTTGTAATTTTGCCGCATAATATATTAAATCTGTTGTCTTTTCATTCAAACCTAATTCTTTGCAGATTAATCTTGCAAGATTTGCGGTGTTTTGTGAGTGTGAAACTTTATACTGCCCTTTTAAATCAACTGCTTTTGCCAGTTCTTCAACAAAGTTCTGCTGATAATCGCATAAATCTCCTATTAAGGCGGTTAACTCGGCTCTTAAATGCTGCATGTCTGAAATATTGGCATTTTCATCTTCTGTTAGTTTATTTACTTCATCAACCTGTGTTTGAATTTTAATTGATGTTGCAAAAAGGCTGGCAATGCTTATTATAAGTCTTAAATATTCTTCGTTAAGAGTTTCTGAGGTTTGAAGTGCTATTACACCGTAAATGTGTGCAGCTGCTCGCATTGGTATATAGGCGATTTCTCCTTCATATACAAAATCTTTTCCTGAAAAATCAACGCAGATTTCATCTCCTAAATTTTCATCGGATGCTCCTACAAGCATCATCCTGTTGTCTTTTTGCATATATATCCGGCAGCATTCAACTTCTAACATTTGTTTTACGGTTTTTGCTATTGATGTATATATAGCATGTTCTTGATTTGTGTCAAAACTTAAAACGCAAAGCGTGTTTTGGGATGAATATATTGAAATTAATTCTTTTAACTGGTTCTTTAACCCTTCGCGTTTATCTTTTGTGCTTGTACTTATTTTTTGGGCGAGATCTTTTGATATCAGATGTTCTGACATAAAATCGCCTAAATTAAGCGCAAAAATCTCCTCTAACGGATCACCTTCAATCATATATTCTGACTGGGAAAACAGGGACACACCGGTTTTTGTTTCATCTTTTTTCATTAAAATTTCCTTCTATACATGCCTTTATTTTTATATACGGCATGACTTTATTAAAACTTTAATGTTTTTTATAAAATTTCCTACTTTAGTATGGTTTTAATAACCGATTGCCCATTTGAAAGGTGCGGAGGCTACGCGCGTTTTATCAACTGTCTGGGTAGCAGCAACAGCGGGCACTTCTATAACTTTTTCCGCTTTTTGCAGAAGATTATACTGCATCATTTTATTGTCAACGTTATTGAATGATTTAATTCTGTCTAAATTGTTTTGCAATTCGGTATTTTCGTCATTTAGGGCAATAATTTGACGGTTAAGAGTGTTGAGGGTTAATTCATTACACATGACAAAATAATAGCTTACAAAAGTCGCCGCAATTGCCATAATCAAAAGCCCGCATAATGATTTATTAACTTTTCGTATCGCCATATCTTTTACCGTGCTTTCTTTATAAAAATAACCTTCAATAATCGGTGTTTCTTCTATAGGATTTTGGACATAATATTCTTCAGTTGTTACTTCCGTATATGCGGTTTTGCTCCCCTGCTGATAAGAATAATCTATTTTTTGAACTCTTGCTGTATTCAACTTTTTCTTTCCCCAACTACAAACTTTTTCTTATGCACCTTGCGATTCTTAACTTTGCGCTTCTCGAAGGCGGATTTTCTTCAATCTCCTCATCACTTGCCATTAGCGGTTTTTTATTTACCAATTCCAATACAGGAGGCGGACAATTGCAGATTATCTGATTTTTGTCGCAATGGCAGCGCTGTGAGTGGTATTTGAATAAGTGTTTCACAATTCTGTCTTCCAGAGAATGAAAACTTATTACACTTATTATAGCACCAAACTCCAATAAATCCAACACATCATTTAATGTATTTTTAACATTTTGTAACTCATGATTAACTTCAATTCGAATGGCCTGAAATACTCGTGTAGCAGGGTGTACGGAGGATTTAATTTTCGGGGTTGATTTGATAATTAAATCGGATAATTCAAGAGTTGTTTCAATTTGTTTCTTTTTACGGGTTTCAACGATTGCCTTTGCAATCCTTTTTGAGAAGCGTTCTTCGCCGTATTCGGAAAAAATTTTGATCAATTCATTTTCAGGATAAAAATTTACTACATCATAAGCTGAGAAATCGGAATTTGAATCAAATCTCATATCCAAAGGCGCGTTTTTCATAAATGAAAATCCGCGTTCAGCTTTGGTTAACTGGTGATAAGAGGCTCCAAGATCAAAGAGCACCCCTCCAGTAATTTTTTTAATCCCCAAATTTTGGAGAACTTTTTTAATATTTGTGTAAGAATCTTTAACAATTGTAATATTTTTATAATTTTTCAAACGTTCAGACGCTGCCTGTATTGCATCGTCATCAATATCAAAGGCTATGAGTCTTCCTTCTGGTGAAATCCTTTTTAGAATAAGTTCGCTGTGTCCTCCGCCTCCAAGTGTACAATCAACGTAAATAAGGCCGTTTTTACATTCCAGCGCGTCAACAGCTTCATTTTTCATAACAGTATAGTGCTTGAATTCTTCCATATAGGCATTTTAGCATTAAAAAATGAAACCGCCAAGTCCGTAATTGTCGTATATCTCTATGAATTTGTCATAAGAATACGAAATAACTTTATTATTGTCATTCGGGTCAATTATTTGAATAATTTGTTTTATTTCAGCCATTCTTTTATTTTGCAGCCTTGCAAGAATACTGTTCATATCCTCATCGGTTGTGATATCTTCCTTTGAAGGATGGTCAATACAATTCATCAGCATTAATAATATATTTTTCCTGAATTCCATTTTCTCTTAATATCCCAAAAGATGCAGTCCGTATATATTTACGGCAAAACTGCCGCAAATCTTTTATTTTTCGCGGCAGTTTTTACATTTTGTAATATTTTATTAAAAACCTGTGAGTCCGTCTTCATCAAAAATTTTGAGAAAATCGTCATAGTTATAAGAAGTTTCTTTATTGTCGCTTATAACTTTTATATCCGGTTTTGAATCTTCTAAAAATTCAAGCAGCATACCGTCAACATCTTCAAAAGAATTTAAAAAATCCATAACTTCTTCATATGATGCCGTTTTTGAAATTTTGTTTTCCAAAGCCATATAAACCTCCGCTTCTTTAATTTAATATTTAATACGGAAAAATCCCGAAAAACTTTAATGCAATTCGGGATTTTTTACAAAAAGTTACATAAAAAGTATTACTTAATGGCTTTTTTAACTCTGCGGAATACTTTATTTTTACCGAGTATTGCAAGGATTGCAGTCATATCAGCCCCGCATGTTCTGCCTGTAACTGCTGCTCTTATAGCCCACATTGTAACCTTAGGCTTAATACCCTTTTCTTTGTATTCGGCACGGAATGCTTCCAGCTTTTCATGCAGGTTTTCTTCCGTGAATTCCCAAGCGTCAGCCTGTCTTAAAAATTCCTTCAAAACATCCTGTGCTACATCTGTATCAAGGACATCCGTCTGAGCTTTCGGGTCGATTTCAACATCTTCACCGAAGAAGTAAGGGACAGCGTCTGTAATATCTGACAACAGAGTCAAAGGTTCATAGGTTATTTCAACCATTCTTGTATACTGTGCATCCGTAAGTTCCGACAAATTGTATTTCGTCAAATACGGTTTGAGCTTTTCTTTTAACTCATCAATACTCAGCATTTTGATATAATGGCTGTTCATCCAGTTCAATTTATCATATTCAAAAATTGAGTTAGAGGATGAAATATCACCTATTCTGAAATCTGCGGCTATTTCATCAATTGATTTAATTTCCTGACCGTCAGAAGGGGACCAGCCCAAAAGTGCAACAAAGTTGATTAAAGCATTCGTCAAATAACCTTTTTCAACGAATTCTGAAACAGCTGTTGCGCCGTGTCTTTTTGAAAGTTTGCTTCTGTCAGGAGCTAAAATCATGCCTAGATGGCCGAATCTCGGAACCTCCGCTCCAAGTGCTTCAAATATAAGAATTTGTTTAAATGTATTAGAAATATGGTCTTCGCCTCTTATAACATGTGAAATCTTCATCAGCATATCGTCAATAACGACCGCGAAGTTGTATGTCGGAGTTCCGTTGGATTTCATGATAACAAAATCCCCAAGCAGACTTGTGTCCATATGAAGTTCGCCTTTTACAAGGTCATCAAATTTTAAAATTGTACCTTCGTGGAATGCTTTTTGGGCTTTTGCAATATTAAATCTTATTGCGGGTTTTCTCCCTTCGGCTCTTAATTTTGCTTTTTCATCTTCTGTTAAATTCTCGCATTTTTTAGTGTATACATAAGGTTTTTTGTTTTGTGAAGCGAGTTGTTTTTCTGCTTCTAATTCCTCAGGCGTGCAGAAACATTCGTAAGCAAAACCTTTATCCAAAAGAATTTGAGCGTATTTGGGATAAATATCAAACCTTTCTGATTGGGTATAAGGGCCATAAGGGCCGCCTACATCCGGACCTTCATCCCAATTCAGGCCCAGTGCCTTTAAACTGTCAAAAATATTATCTATATAAGCCTGACTGGTACGTTCTGCATCAGTATCTTCAATTCTTAAAATAAATTTGCCGTGATTTTTCTTCGCAAATAAATAATTAAAAAGCGCTGTTCTTGCGGTACCTATATGGAGATTACCGCTCGGAGAAGGCGCAATTCGTACTCTAACTTCTGTCATAATTCCTTCTTTCTATAAGCACATAAAAGAATATCACAGACATATTTACAATTCAAGAACGGCTTTTTGTTGAATGATTAAGTTATGTAAAGTTGAATTTAATCTGTTGAAATGCAGTAATGGCAGGTATTTTTTTGTTTTTGTATATATTTGCTATATAAAAAATAGCACTTTTTTCTTTAAAAATGTTTTTAATAATATATCAGAGCAATATTTGAAAGAAAAAGGAGAATATATGGCACGAGTATTAATTTCTATGCCCGAAGAATTTTTGAACAAAATTGATCAGGTTGCAGATGGAGAAAATCGCTCCAGAAGTGAACTAATTAGAGAAGCTCTGCGTACGTATATTTACAAACAAAAAGTACGTGAATCAACCACAGCAGGTAAAAACGCCGAGCTATTGGAAGCTTTACTTCAATAAGGTCGTTGGAAAAAAGGTTTTAACAAAGCAGAAACTTTATAAAGTTTCTGCTTTGTGTTGAAAATTCATTTAAACGGAGGATAAATAAAGTTTGAAAAAGGTTTATTCTTTTAATATCAAAACCTTACCGGACTTTTACGAATTGTAAACAAAATGGCATGGATACATGCCGATTAAGTGTCAGTATTACAAATTGTAACCAAAAATTAAGAAATATTAATTTAGGCTGAAATCATGTCAACATCATGGTTTCGGGAGTAGATAAAAAGGGGGTGAGATACTTAAAAATAAAATAGTTGTCCACCTTAAAAGGTTAGAGTACAATTAAAATATGCTCTGACACGGGGCGGATTTCTTGTAGAGGTGAAGATAGTGCAAGAAAAAATACAAAAAAATCTTTTACAAATACAAGAAGAAATTGCACCTTATAGACCAAATATTATTGCAGTTACAAAGTATTTTGACGAGAATGCCATAATTGAAGCGTATAATGCGGGGTTAAGGAATTTCGGCGAATCAAGAGTAATTGAGGCATCAGAAAAGATTAACAATCTGCCGCAGGAAATAAGAAAAAATTCAACATTTCATTTTATAGGCCATTTACAAACTAATAAGGTGAAAAAAGCAATCGAAATTTTTGATTATATACATTCTGTGGATTCCGTTAAGCTTGCTGAAAAAATTTCACAAGAAGCGATTGCTGCGGAAAAAAATCAAAAGATTTTAATCCAAGTAAACAATGCCGGCGAAGAACAAAAATTCGGATTTTCAAAAGATGAAGTTGCGGATGCTTTCGCCAGGATAATTGAGCTGAAAAATCTTGATTTAAAAGGGGTTATGAACATGGCGCCTTTAGGAGCATCGGAAGAAGAATTAACAAGGCTTTTCCGGGAAATAAGACAGATTAGAGATAATCTGGAACAAAAATTTGACTGCAAACTGAAAGACATATCTATGGGGATGAGTCAGGATTACAAAATAGCAGCCCGTGAGGGTTCAACGATGTTAAGAATTGGTAGAAAATTATTTAAATAAAACGGAGGCATACGGTGGCAGTAGTTACAGACAAAATTAAATCAGTAGTAGACTTCTTGGTAAAAGGATTTGAGCCGAGAGAAACAATATTCGACGAAATGGCAGAAGAAATGGGTGATGAATATGAAGTTCAGGACAATCTTGCGGTTGATCCTAAATATTCATATCAGACAAGCCCTGACAGAACAAATGATTTGAAAGTCGTAAATCATCCTAATTTCAGAGGCTATGAGGTAATAGTTATGGAACCGCGTTCATTTGATGACGCTGCAAATATTGTTCAATATTTAAAAGACAGAAAGACAATTGTATTGAATCTTCATCTTTTGGATAAAGAGCAATCTCAACGTACCATTGATTTTGTATGCGGTGCTGCGCATGCTTTGAACGGAAAACCCCAGAAGGTTGGTGATTTGGTATTTGTATTCACTCCGAGTAACGTTACTTTGTCTGTTGAATTGAATGCAAACCAGAATAAATTTAATGATTCTTTGTGGAGAGCTCCTTTACAATAGGAGATAAACAATAGATTCATTGGGTATGAGAAGAGATAGTTGATTATATAAGGGGAGTTTTTGTATCCCCTTTTTTCTTGCAAAAAATGCAAAAAAATGATAAAATTTATGTGAAAAATGTTAAAAAAGGAGAAAAAAATGACAAAAAACAACAAATTTAAAGAAGTCGGGGGGGGGCGACCCTTTTAACCGCTTGTAGTGCGGGTTTCGGGGGTATTGTTTGGGAAAAGTTACTAAGATACTATGATACTAAGGCACTAAGAAGCAACAGTCGGGTTAGAAAACCCGGCCTACAGCTTATATGTCAACCTGAGGTGCCTGAGGAACGCCAACAGACTAAATATTGGTGGAGCTTGCCATGTCATGGTGATGTGCCAAAGGCACGACAACACACTATACATTGGTGGAGCTTGCCATGTCATGGTGATGTGTTAGCCGAAGGATCCCAAAAAGTTAATGAGAAGCTGAAACAAGTTCAGCATGACAAAAATTTTGGTAGGATTTGTAAAGTTCAGGATGCCAAATATGTGAGCGAAGCACACAGAAAACACTTATTTCCTTATTCCCCTATTACCTTATTCACTTCAAAAAAAGCTGCGTTTACTTTGGCTGAAGTCTTGATCACACTCGGTATAATCGGTGTTGTGGCTGCGATGACAATCCCGACATTGATAGTAAATTATCAGAAAAAAGCAACGGCATCAAAAGTTAAAAAAGCTTATGCGGAGCTTGCTCAGGCATTGAGGCTTGCTCAGGCAGAATATGGAGATCCTGATACGTGGGTAATTAATAAATATACAGACAGTGCTGAAAATACAAAATATTTTTCGGAAACCTTCATATTCCCGTATATAAAGGTATCAAAAATTTGCGGTACCGGCGATGAATCAGCTGAAATTTGTAAAATTGATTCAGGCGGGCACAGTTCATATAATTTTATTTTAAATAACGGTGTCGGTGTTTCAATCACAGCGTATCCTTACAATGGTATTATTACATTTTGTCTTACGGTTAATCCTGGTATGTCGATTGTAAACGGCAGAGATTTTTTTGTTTTTATCGTGTTAAAAAATGCTATGAGTAAAGGATTATTGCCGTATGGTTATACGGAAGGTGTTTCAAGAGAGGATATTAAATCCGGTTATAGCATAAATTATTCATCTGCGCCAATAAGGGTTTCTTGCCAGCAATATGCCGGCGGAAGCTACAATGAAAACACCGAAATATATACTCGTCATGCTTGTACATATCTTTTATGGCTTGATAACTGGGAGTTTGAAGACGATTATCCATGGTAAGACATCTGGAGGCGAAAATTTATTTTCGCCTTTTTTATTGTTTATTTTGAAAGCTTGTGGTATAAAAACTATATGAAAAATTTTGCTATTTGTTATAACAAAACGATTGAGCATTCTGTGGAAGTTATGAGTGAGTTGAAAAATATTTTGACTGCAAACAATTGTTCTGCTGATGTTCTTGATATAGATGATTTGAAATGCGGAAATGATTTTGTTTTTGTAATCGGCGGGGACGGTACGATTTTGAAAGCCGCAAGATTTTACGCAAAAACATCAACTCCGATTTTCGGGATAAATTTAGGGAGATTGGGATATCTTTCGCAGTCATCAAAAGAAGATATTAAAAATTCAGTGGAAAAAATTTTAAATGGTCAATTCAAGACAGAAAACAGAATTATGCTTCAGAGCGGTGATAAAATCGCGTTGAATGACTTTGTTGTAAAAGGTACAACAACCGGAAGAACGTCTAGATTTTCTTTAAAAATTAACGGTAAACTTGTTTGTGACTATCTGGCGGATGGAATTATAGTGACAACTCCGACAGGCTCAACTGCATATGGACTTTCAGCGGGCGGACCGGTTATTTCGCCTGAATTGAACGCTTTTGTAATAGTGCCTATTTGTCCTCATACGCTGACGGCACGCCCTATTGTGATTCCGGATAACGAAATTATTACAATTTGTTCTGATAAAGACTTGACAAATTATGTCGTGTCAACTGACGGTCAGGAGTTTTATGAATTTGCCAGCGAAATTGAAATTAAAAAATCCCAATACACTGCTAAATTGGTGCTTTTAGACGGAGCCGGTTTTTATTCGATTTTGAGAAACAAACTTCATTGGGGTATTTCTCCTGCTAATATTAATTGAATTTTAAAAAAATATATTAACTTTTGTTCATAATTGGCATGGAAATTATTGTACTTTTTTTCTATTTAAAATAGTATGTTATTATATTATTGTCGAACCCGCTTAGTCGATGTGGGTAAACATAGCTCGAAAATAAGTAATAATCAACATATAAGAGGTAAAAACAG
>CALUQQ010000047.1 GCA_944322955.1 Candidatus Gastranaerophilales bacterium | reverse complement strand
CTATCTGAACCGCTTTTGTAGTGTTTGTTTTCATGAATTTATCCTCCTGTTTCCTTTATTAAATCTTATTTTTTAGATTTTGTCAAGGATTGAAAAATTAATTTTCTTCAGGAGGTCTGTTAATTATCTGTACACCGAATTTTGTACGGAACAGATGGCGTACAGTATCTTTTTGGATTTCAAACATCATATTGTTGAATAAATCATAAGCTTCGCGTTTATATTCAATCAACGGATCTTTTTGTCCGTATGCACGCAAACCTATTCCATCACGAAGCATGTCAATATTGTGTAAGTGGTCAATCCATTTATTGTCTACAACACGTAACAAAATATCTTTTTCCAAATTTCTCATAACGTTATTGTCAGAGAATGGTTCTTGCGGAATGTAATTCGGTTCGTATTGCGAAATTACATCATTATAAAATTTGATAATTTCGGTTTCGTGATCTCTATAAGCCTGCAGGGCAAAGTCTTTTACTTTTTCGTACATTGGCTCAAATCTCATATTTTGGATATCTGCAACCTCAAAATGTGACAACTGCGGGATATATGAATGAAGTTCCTTAATCATTCTTACAAGATCTTCATATATATAATCTTCCACGCGCATGTCCGGCGCGATGTAGCTTTTCAGGATTCTGTCGACCTCACGTTCTATCATAAACTGAATATCTTCATTAAGGTTTTTACCGCGTAAAACTTTTCTTCTCTGAGCGTAGAATTTTTCACGCTGAACATTCATAACGTCGTCATATTCAAGAACACTTTTTCTTATATCAAAGTGATAAGTTTCGACTTTTTTCTGTGCGGATTGAATTTGGCGGGTAATAATAGGTGATTCAATAGCCATTGTTTCGTCAACATTTAGCATATTCATTAAGGATGTAATTTTATCACCGCCGAAAATTCTCATTAGATTATCTTCCAAAGATAAGAAGAATCTTGTAGAGCCGGGATCTCCCTGCCGCGCTGCACGGCCTCTTAACTGGTTATCAATACGGCGTGATTCATGGCGTTCGGTACCTATTACATGAAGTCCGCCGGCATCCACTACTTTTTGATGTTCTTCTTCTGTCAAAGCTCGTGCCTCAGCGAGTGCTTTTTCTTTTTCTTCTTCATAATTCGGATTATCAGGTGTAATGCCTTTTTTGTCAAGAGCCTCTTTGGCAAGAAATTCCGCATTACCGCCCAAAAGAATATCGGTTCCGCGTCCTGCCATATTGGTTGCAATGGTAACGGCACCGACTCTGCCTGCTTGAGCAATAATATAAGCTTCTCTTTCGTGTTGTTTAGCGTTTAAAACATTGTGTTTAATTCCGCGTTTTTTTAATAGTGCCGAAACATATTCGGATTTTTCAATACTTATTGTCCCGACCAAAACAGGACGTCCGATCTCGTGCATTTGTATAATATCATCCACAACAGACAGGTATTTCTGTCGTTCTGTTTTGTAGATTACGTCAGGATAATTAATTCTTATATCGGGTTTGTTTGTGGGAATGGTTGTAACCTCAAGGTTATAAATTTTTCCGAATTCAGCTTCCTCCGTCATTGCAGTACCTGTCATACCTGCAAGTTTGGGGTACAATCTGAAAAGGTTTTGGAAAGTGATACTCGCAAGAGTCTGTGTTTCATCTTGGATTTGGACACCTTCTTTTGCTTCAACTGCCTGATGAAGTCCGTCTGACCAACGTCTGCCTTCCATTAATCGGCCGGTGAATTCATCAACAATCATTACTTCACCGTCTTTTATTACATAATCTGTATCACGTACAAAAAGTTCTTTTGCCTTTAATGCCTGCAAGAGGTGGTGAGCATACTGTGTATTTATATCAAAAAGATCTTTTATGCCCAAAAGTTCCTGTGCGTGGTCAATACCGTCTTCGGTTAAAATTATGTTTTTATTTTTTTCATCGACTTCATAATCTGTATCTTTTTGCATTTGAGGAGCAATTTTTGCCATAAGTTTGTATGTTTCGGCTGATTTTTCAAGACGTCCGCTGATGATAAGAGGTGTTCTTGCCTCATCAATTAAAATACTGTCAACTTCATCGATAATTGCGTAATTATAAGGCCTTTGCACAAGCATATCCAGGCTTCCTGCCATATTATCACGTAGATAATCAAACCCGAATTCGTTATTTGTTCCATAAGTTATATCACAATTGTAAGCTGCTTTTTTAATTTCAAAATCTTCTGCATTCCGGCCGCCGGAGAGAATTACACCAACTGAAAGCCCTAAAAATTTATAGATTTTCCCCATCCATTCGCTGTCACGTTTCGCCAGGTAATCGTTAACTGTAATAATATGTACGCCTTTGCCTGTTAAAGCATTCAAATATGCAGGAAGAGTCGCAACAAGGGTTTTACCTTCACCTGTTCGCATCTCTGCAATATGACCGTTATGCAAAAAATATCCGCCGATTAATTGTACATCAAAATGGCGCATATTCAAAACGCGTTTGCCGGCTTCTCTGACTGTTGCAAAAGCTTCAGGCAGAATTTTATCCAGAGCTTCTTTTTCAAGTTTTCGGTCTGTTTTAAAATCATTTGAGGTGGGACGTTTTGCTAATATTGCCTTGAATTCGTCTGTTTTGGCTCTTAATTCTTCATCGGACATAGCCTCAAATTGAGGTTCTAAAGCATTAATATGCTCTACAATTCCCATCATATTTTTTATTTTTCTGTCGTTAGGATCGCCTAACAGTTTCATTAGCAAACTTAACATTATTCCTCTCCAAATTTTTCTTATGTTACAATCCTAACATAAACATAAGTGAATTTGAATGTCTTAAGGAATAATTAATAATTATTGGAACATATTAAAGATTTTTTCAACATTTTTGCTGATCAGGTTTTTAACCGAATCGTATTCCGTAGTTAATGAAGAAATTTCTGTATCCAGATTTTTCATTTCCAGGTCAAGTTGTTCTTCTTTGTAAGTTAATTGTGCCTTTTTAGTCGTAAATTCAGCTTCAGCCTGAGCTATTGCATCCTGGTCCGTAATTTCAACTATGCAGTCTTCCTCGTTATATCTTCCTTGATAGAAATATCCGTCGCCGTTTAGTGATGTTATAAAATATGTCCCGTTTTTAAGTGCATTTTCAAGATATTTTTCATCATCGACATTGTTATTTTGTGTCCAGCCGTTTATACAAATATTGTTGTATAACTGCATATAAAAATCCGCCTGCATAATAGTCATATTATCTATGGCGTCATCATCCTTTGTCAGATAGTTATAATATGGGTCATCAGTAACAAAATAAGAATCTTCGGCAGTCGGACCGAGTATATAATCTGAATCGTATCCGTTGAGTAGTAATTCATATTCCGTCAAGTAATATGAAATCATGTTGGTTAAATTTACACCGGCGCTGGAATTGAATTTATTATTATTTTTTGCTCCGTTATTTTGGTGGTAAATAATCTGGTTTATGTTAGAATTTTCTTTAATAAGCTGCCATGATCTAGAGTCCGGGTCACGTTTACCTTGTATTACGTACTCGTTATTGAATTGGCTTTCAGTCATTTCTTTGGCTGTAATCAAAGCAATATCTGTACTCGGATCTATACCTAGTATTTTTGCGAGTTTATCTGCAGCAATTCCGAATATTTTGGAAAGAATTTCTTCAATTGCAAGATCACTGTATTCGTGTTCACCGTCTTCACCCTGCTCCATAAGAATTACTTCATTTGTGAAAAGTTGATCAAGTGTGAGATCTTCTATTTGCTGACGTGTAAGCTCTTTGTTATTTAACATTATTTTCAGAGTATTGCCGTTTTCTTTTAATGTCAATGAATCTTTATTTAATAACTCAGCTATAGCTTTGCCAATATTAATTTCGTCAACACCATTTTCGTCAACGCCATTTTCTTTTGCTTTATAAATAAGGCCTACAATAGATGTTGCCGTAACGCCGTTTTTATTCAGTGGTGTTGAACCATAGCCGGCGTCTTTATCATAAGGAAGTTCATCTGTATTAAGTATGCCTTCAGATGTTGATTTGGCTATAACACCTTCATTAACAAGTGCTTCAATGAATTTTTTGTAACCTGCTTCGCTTCTTGAAGTAGATGCCCCGCTTGCGCTTATTGCGGATGCTGCAGCTGCGGCAAGCGGTCCGTTCAGAACAACAGCCCCTGTTCTTGTTGTTATCAAATACGGTGTATAATTGTTCAGCGCGGAAGGCGTCATTAAAACTCCGTATGACAAATTATACATGTTCTCTCCGGAACCGTCAAAATCCCACACAAGTTTGGTTTTATTCAAGGCATTTTGATAATCATTTGAAATTTCGGCTAAATCTCGTGTAACAGAAAGCTTATCCTGTGCAATTTGCATGGATTGGAATTCGCAGTATGCTTTTCTGGATGTTATGGCTAAAAATCTTGCCTGTGATGCCGCCAGTCCCATTGCTTTCCTTTCATGTTAAAATCCTTGTATACATGTTGGTTGACGGCTTTTTAACCTTAAAACTTTAAAAATGACGTTTTGATTTGTAACAAATATTTACAAATTTTGTTACAATTTGTCTTTTTTGAAAAAAAAATGTATAATGAACATGCTATTTATATTTCGGCTAGTGTAAATCTTAACAGGGGGAAATGAAAAACTTCCTGTTTTTTTTTTACGAATAGGATATTAATAGCATAATGATGCTGCGTCAGAGGAGTTAATAAGATTTAAAAGAATATTATAAACAACTCCGTCTTCAATAGCATTTTGAGCAAGAATAATTCCATTATTTATGCTTTTTGCTATGCCGTATAAATAGAGCATTGCGCCTGCATTGACACAGATTATATCGTATCTTGAATCTTTTCGTTCATTTTTGAAAATTTCTGTTATTATTCGTGCATTATCTTTTCCAGATCCGCCTTGAATATCTTTTAAGTCTGCTTTTTTGATGCCGAAATCTTCCGGTACTACAGTGTATTCGGTTATTTGGCCGTTGTTAACTTCAAAAATCGTGCTTTCTGAGCAAAGACTTATTTCGTCGATGTTAGGATTTTTACCGTTAACCACTATTGCGCGTTTTGTACCGAGTTTATTGAGGGTATATGCTATTTTAGAACACATTTCATTTGAAGATACTCCTAAAAGCTGTGCATCCGGAAAGGATGGATTTATTATCGGGCCGAGATAATTAAAAATTGTTTTAATCCCGATTTGTTGTCTTACGGGATTGTTTACTTTTGCAAAATCATTAAAATAGGGTGAATGTACAAAGGTTATGCCATGTTTATGGAATTCTTCAAGTGCTTCTTCGGGTGTTTGAACAATTTTTATTCCGAGCGCATGTAAAAAGTCGCTGCTTCCGCAATGACTTGTTATTGATGAATTTGTCTGTTTAACTACTTTTGCACCGCACGCATTTGCAACAATTGCGGCTGAAGTTGAAACGTTAATAGTCCCTGAAAAATCCGCACCTGTCCCACAGCTGTCTACAATAAATTCATTGGTTATTATACGTTTTGCAAACTTTCGCATTGCATATGCAAATCCGTAAAATTCATCTTGATTGACGCCTTTTAAGGTAATCCCTGTTAAAAATGCGCTGATTTGGGCATCGGATGCTTCATTATTGGCAATTTTAGATACAATATCAGTTATTTCTTCAAATGACAATTCTTCTTTTGCTAAAATTTTTTTAATATATTCTTTCATAATTTATCCGATTAGAATTAAACTTACCCATATGAACAAAATTCCTGATACAATGCCAATCATTGAAAGGTGCCAGCTTCCATATTCTTTGGCAAGCGGCAGTAATGTGTCAAAAGAAATGTACGTCATAATCCCGGCTACCGCAGCCATCAAAGCTCCTACTAACGCTTGAGGCAGGAATAAGCCGAAAATAAACATGCCGACGAGTGCTCCGATAGGTTCAGTGATACCTGATAAAGAGGCATAAAGCATTGCATAACGTTTTTTCCCGGTCACCTGATACATCGGAAGCGCAACGGCAATACCTTCCGGAATATTGTGGATTGCAATTGCAAGTGCAACTGAAAGTCCCAAAGTTATATTTTGTGTCGTTGTTAAAAATGTTGCCATGCCTTCCGGAAAATTGTGTACACAAATTGCAATCGCAGTAAATATTCCTGCCCTTTTTAATTGATGTTTATGCAGACTCGGCGCCTCCGGATTCAGCAGTTCTTCTGTATCAATATGATCCGGTAAAAAATAGTCAATTAAAATCGCTGTAATTATACCGATTATGAACCCTGTATAAACTATCCAGTTATAGTCATTTGGAAAATTTACCCGCAGCATTTGTGCTGCTTCCGGTATAATTTCGTTAAACGATAGAAAAATCATTACACCTGCTGAAAACCCCAGACCTATAGAAAGAGCTTTTAGATTGTTTTTTTTTACAATAAAGGCTATTCCGCCGCCGATTGCAGTTGCAAGTCCGGCAAAAAGTGTCATTAAAAGTGCTATTCCATAATTTTCTGGTAAGTTCATTAAATCTCCTTTGCGTTACCAGTTTAGCACAAAATATTGTATTTTTAATTTTTTATTGAAAAATTTGCAAAAAAATGCTAAAATTTAATATAAAATGATAAAAAACATAAAAAAGGAGAAAAAATGTCAAAAAATATTGAATTCAGGAATCTCGGGGGGGGGCGACCCTTTTAGCCGCTCATAGTGCGGTTTTCGGGGGTGCTGTTTGGGAGAAGATACTAAGATACTATGATACTAAGGCACTAAGAAGTAACAGTCGGGTTAGAAAACTCGGCCTACAGCTTATATGTCAACCTGAGGTGCCAGAGGCACGACAGCACACTAAATATTGGCGGAGCTTGTCTTGTCATGGTGATGTGTTAGCCGAAGGATCCCAAAAAGTTAATGAGAGGCTGAAACAAGTTCAGCATGACAAAAATTTTGGTAGGATTTGTAAAGTTCAGGATGCGAAATATGTGAGCGAAGCACACAGAAAACACTTATTCCCCTATTACCTTATTCACTTCAAAAAAAGCCGCGCTTACATTGGCAGAAGTCTTAATCACACTCGGTATAATCGGCATTGTAGCAGCTATGACAATTCCGACATTAGTTGCAAATTATAAAGAAAAACAGACTGTAACACAGCTCGCAAAAGTTTTTTCTACATTGTCAGGTGCTTATCAAATGGTCCAGGTTGAATACGGGCCGGTTACATCGTGGGGATTGAGCGATACTCGCTATACTGATGAAAATGGCGAGGTTAAGTATAACCATGATTCGCAAGCTTTATTCGCACAGAGAATGCAAAAGTATTTAAGAGTTTCCAAAGTTTGTACAAACGGTTCAATTTGTTATCCGTATGCCTCATATACCTTACACGGTACAAAACTTTCCGATCCGTCAGCGGTTAATGAATCGGAATCCGATACGCCGGCCAGTGCAAGATTTTTCTTAAATGACGGTACTTATATTGCTATTGGTCATTATGGCAGTGCGTATGAAAAAATAGACATTACAGTAGTTTTACCAGGAAACAAATCTGTCTTAGGCCAATCAAGATTCTTTTTCGGGGCATACAAAAACGGTATCGTGCCTGAGGGTATGCCCGGCACTAATACCGCTGCATCTTGGGATGACCACTGTAATCTTGATGATACAACCAGTTATTCAGGTCGAGGTTGTGCTGCGTGGGTAATTTATAATAAAAATATGGATTATCTGCATTGCCGCGACAAATTATCGTGGGACGGCCCCCATTCCTGCAAAGAGGCTGAATAGAGGTTCTTTTGAACCTCTATAATTTTATATTTTCATCCAGTTTGAAATAATCAACTAGGGTAAGAATTGAGGCGACTTCGTCGAAAAATCTGGTTATTCTGTTCGGATCATCAAGTCTTTGAAATAAATTTCCTATTTCAAATAGATTTTTGTAGGTGGTAATTGCAAACATTATATTTTCTTCAAAAAATGAACATTTAGCCATTCTTGAACCAAAGGCTGTGTTCAAATTGTTGAATCTTTCCATAAATGCGGTTGTAATTAAGTATCTGGATTCAACTTCGTCAGAAGAGTAAACATTAAAGTTTTTACCGAAAACAGGGTCTTCAAGGTTGACTTTTTCAAGTTTTTCTTGCTTTTCGTTACGTCCGAATATTGCTATTAATACAACCACAAAAAGGATTATAATTGTCGGAATTATCACGCTTTTTTCTGGAACAAAATAAATATATCCTAATATAGGTATCAGCGAAATAAACGCCATCCATTTGCTTGTCTTAGATGTATTCATATCCCATTTTGTCGTGATAATTGTTTTGTTTTTTATGGTTTTGTTGAATTTAAAAGAGATTACAATACCTTTAAACACTGTGGCGCGGCGCTTGTTTTTTCCGGAACCTGTTTGATTTATAAGATGTGTTTCTGAAATTACAAAATTTACGTCATTATAGCAGCCGCGGAATTCATCGTCTGTAGAACGCCGGTTAAAATAACCAAATAATTCGCTTTCTTTTAAGTCCGAACTGGGGATCATATCTTTTCCCTGTTCCCATACAACTTCTCCGAATACTTTTGTCAGACTTTTCATACATCCATCTTTAAGCATTTTTACAAAATTTTTGTTCATAAAATACGGGATAAGTATAAGTGTCAGAACCAGAAGCCCGCACGCAATTTCATAATACAGTCCCCTGATATAGCCTGATGACATTAAAAGTACCGTGAGCACCGAAAGGACTATAATTTCATACAAAAAGCACTGACTGAATTTTGTTTTTCTTGTTCTTTCGAAAACTTCCAGCTTGGGTAGAATTTCTCTGTGATACACCTGGTAGAATTCGCGTCTATAGTCGCCAAGATTTTTTTCTCTCATGAAATCTATTATATAAAATTTTAAAATATTTTATATAGTATAAATATATGAAAAAAAAAAGACTCCGAATTTTCGGAGCCTTTCTTCAGGAGGAAGCTTATACAAGCTTTTATTCATCTTCGTCTAGTGAAAAATCAGGAGCGCCAAACATGCCTTCAATTTCTTCAAGAATTGCAGACGGTTTTCTGGCCTGATTTCTCTGTGCAACTGCACGTTTTCTTGCTTCGCGTTCTTTTTCTTCGTTGGCGTTTGAAAGATGGTGGAACCCTGTACCTGCCGGAATTAATCGGCCGATAATTACGTTTTCTTTTAAGCCTCTGAGCATATCTTTCTTACCGTCAACTGCAGCTTCAGTCAGGATTCTTGTTGTTTCCTGGAATGATGCTGCTGAAATGAAGCTTTCGGTATTCAAAGAAGCTTTTGTAATACCTAACAGCATATATTCACAAACAGCGGGTGTTTTACCTTCTTCTTCGGCTTTTTTGTTTGCTTCTTCAAATGTTTGAAGTTCAATCAATTCACCAGGTAAAAGATTGGTATCGCCGGCGTCAATAACTTTAACCTTTTTAGTCATCTGACGTACAATAATTTCAATGTGTTTGTCGGCGATTTCTACACCTTGTGAACGGTAAACACGCTGTACTTCATCAACCAGATACTGCTGTGCTGCCTCAACTCCGCAAAGTCTGATAACGTCGTGCGGGTTCAAAGGACCGCTGGTCAGCGGCTGGCCTTTTGTGATTTTTTGTTTGTCGTGAACGATAATATTTGCGTCGATTGCGTATTTGATTTCGACTCTGCCGTTTTCATTTACCAGATATAATCTCGGTAAATCTTCATCGGTTTCAATTTCCGCAACGCCGTCTTCTTCAGCTAAAATAGCGCAGTCTTTCGGCTTGCGGCCTTCAAGAAGTTCTTCAACTCTAGGCAAACCTTGTACGATATCGCCTGTTTTTTGTCTTTCAAATACTAACGTCGCTATCATATCACCTCTGAGTACGAGTGCACCTGATTCTACCTGAAGCATTGTACCCGGACTTATCAAATAAGGTCGGCCTGTTCTGATGGATACTTCACCTTTGTTTACGGCAACTACCTGACCTGATACGGGAGATGTTTCTCCGCTTGATGAAATAATTGAATCGGTTTTGACAAAATCACCTTTCTTAACGCTTGCTGTTGATTTAATCTTAACAGTTTCTTCGTAATTTTGGCTTGTTAAAAGAAGACGTCTGTTATCAGTTTTGTTTTCGTTAATTGAGGCTACACCGTCATTGATTGCGAGAACTTGAGTTTTTGCAATCGGAGTTTTCGGCTCAATTGTCTGACCGTCTTTTACCAATAATTCTGTTTGAAGTGCCGATAAAAGTTTTGAATTGCCTTCAAATTCACGGCGTACGATTAAGTTTTCAAGAACAACTATTCTCAAGTTGCCTTTGTCATCCAATTCAACCATACCTTTCAGGTGTGAAAGATACCCTTGCATTTGTAGAACAAGGCTTGTTCTTGTGATTGTTGAACCGTCAAGGTTTCTTACCCTTGCGCCGTCTTTGTACTGCAATTGGGTTACAGGAACTATATCAATTAAGTCATCGGTTGTGTTGAATTTAATTGATACGTCTTTGGGCTGAACATCCAATACCTGAACAGGTCTTACCAGAATTTGGATAGGCTGGTTGGAGATATTGTCTTCATCCAGTGAAAGACTTGCATCAAGTTCTTCATCCAAATCGTCAATTTCAATTTCATCCATAGAAGAATCCATTATTGTTATGATGGATGTTTCTTTTGCTTTTATACCGTCTGCAATTACCGTACCTTTTTTAACCACTTCGCCTTCGTCAACTTTTAATTCGGAAACGCTTGACAAAGTGTGGATTTCACCCGGTCGTACCGTGATTTCGTGGATAATGTCGTTGTATTCTTTGAATTCAACGATACCGTCAATGTGGCAGTAAACGTCTTTTACTACTTCGGTACCTGCTGTAACATATGTTCCGTTTTCAACCATTTTTAATGTGCTGTCTTTTGAAATCTGGTGGATTTCTTCCGGAATAAATACAACTGTACCGGGTTTGGTGATAATCTGGTTTTCATCAACTTCGACATCTACGTATCTGATTTCGCCGGAGCTTGTTACAGCGCATTCTTCATCAAGAAGTTCAGCAATAATCATTCCGTTTTCAACGGTTGTATCAACAGGTGCTTTTACAATGTATTTTTCACCTGTCTTTTTAACTGTCCAGATTTGTTCTTTTTTGGTTTGTTCAAATGTTGCGTTTTCAGGCATTAAAGATGCAATTACAATGGTAATTTCTTTACCCTGAACGATTTTCTTAATCTTTTTGCCTTCAAAGTTAACATCTTCTATTACAAGGTCTTCACCGAAACGAACTTCGCCGCCGTGTTCAGAAATAGTTAATGTTTCAGCTAATTTTTCTCCGGCTTTGATTTTCTGTCCGTCTTTTACGATTACTTTTGACCCGCCTGGAAGGTTATAGACATCGCCTCCAAGTACCCAAATTACGCCTTGTTTATTCGTTGTTCTTGAAATGTTGCCTTGTCTGTCTTTCTTTTCGTCAGCTACAAAGTCTTCATAGATAACTTCACCGCTCAAATCAGCATTGATATCTTTTGTAGCTTTTTCTGTCAAACGTGAACCGTCACCTTGTGATGCAGGTTCATAAGCCGCTAAAGTGAATCCTTTTTCTACCTTCATTCCGTTTGTAAAAAATACTGTTGAACCTGCCGGTATGTGGTATTTTTCAGTTCTTTTAGCGCCTTTAACTTCAATATCGGCTTCGTAGTTTGCAACATTTACTATATCACCGTGACGTGTTCTGAGTTCTCGTGTCTTAACGTTAGAGATAACTTCACCGGCTGATTTCGCGTCGATATGTTTCATTGCACCTGAGCCTTTGAATACACCGCCTGTGTGGAATGTTCTCATTGTAAGCTGTGTTCCTGGTTCACCAATTGATTGTGCCGCGATAATACCGATTGCTTCGCCGACATCTACAAGTTTTTGGGTTGTCATTGCCCAGCCGTAGCATTTTTGGCAGATACCGTATTCCAGACCGCATGTCAAGCCTGAACGTACTTTTAAGTGCTGTAAATTCAAATGCGCAATTTTTTTGATATCGTCACGGTTAAGTGTTGTTCCTGATTTAACAAGAACTGTTCCGTCGGTTTCTAATATGTCTTCCGCAATTGTTCTGCCGAGTAATCTGTCGATTAAAGGTACAATGACTGCGTCGCCGTCAACAATCGGTTTCATATTAATTGATTTTGTTGTATGGCAGTCATCAGCGCGGATAATTACGTCTTGCGCTACGTCTACAAGACGTCTTGTTAAATATCCCGAGTCAGCTGTTTTCAACGCCGTATCTACAAGACCTTTACGGGCACCGTAGGAGGAAATGATATATTCTGTTACTGACAGGCCTTCTTTAAAGTTTGATTTGATTGGCAAGTCGATGATTTGTCCTTGTGCGTCTGCCATCAACCCACGCATACCAACCAATTGTGATACCTGTGATAAGTTACCTCTCGCACCAGAAAATGCCATCATATATACGGGGTTTAATTTGTCAAAGTTTTCAACAACCTGTTCGGTTAATTTTGCTGTCGTTTCCGACCAGGTGTCGATAACTTTTGTGTATCTTTCTACCTCTGTAATTTCACCTTTTAAGTATCTGTTTGTTGATTGTTCAATTTCTTTTTCGGCTTCCTGCAAAAGTTCTTTTTTGGCAGGAGGAACCTGCAAGTCTGCAATTGAAATTGTTGTACCTGATTTGGTTGCATATTTGTAACCGAGATTTTTCAATGCGTTTGCAAGTTCTGCGGTTTTTGCTCCGCCGTATTCCAAATACATCTGGGCAAGAAGGTTATTTAATGCTTTTTTGTCCATTTGTTTGTTAATGTATTCGGGTGTCTTTTTTTCATGAATGTATGTTGTTTCCATTATTTATTCCCTTTTCTTACAATTAATCAGCCAGAGCATTTTTAACGGTTTCGTTAAAAATAATTCTTCCGACAGTAGTTTCCATTCTTTCACCTTTTTCGTTTCTTACAACAATTTTATCGTGCAAGTCGATTACACCGACTTCCAATGCGGATATTGCATCCTGGAAGTTATAGAAGTAACCTTTCGGCTCCTCTTGAGGATTTTTCAAAATGGTCAGATAATACATACCCAAAACAATATCCTGTGAGGGGGTAATAATCGTTTTGCCGTTTGCAGGTGCTAAAATGTTATTTGTTGCAAGCATTAACATTCTTGCCTCTGTCTGAGCTTCAATTGACAACGGTACGTGAACAGCCATCTGGTCACCGTCAAAGTCAGCGTTGAATGCCGTACATACAAGCGGGTGCAATTGAATCGCGCGGCCTTCTACAAGTTTCGGTTCAAATGCCTGAATACCTAATCTGTGAAGGGTCGGGGCACGGTTCAATAATACCGGATGTCCGTCAATTACTTCTTCCAGTATATCCCAAACTATTGCTTCAGAACGTTCAATTTTCTTTTTAGCTGATTTAATGTTTTGAACGTATCCTCTTTCAATAAGTTTGTTAACTACAAACGGTTTAAATAATTCGATTGCCATTTCTTTCGGCAAGCCGCATTGGTTCAAGCTCAACTGCGGGCCTACAACGATAACAGAACGGCCTGAGTAGTCAACACGTTTACCCAATAAGTTCTGTCTGAAACGGCCTTGTTTACCTTCAATGATGTTTGACAATGATTTAAGCGCACGGTTATTCGGGCCTACTACCGTTCTTCCGCGTCTGCCGTTATCAATAAGTGCGTCAACAGCTTCCTGAAGCATACGTTTTTCATTTCTTACGATGATTTCAGGTGCGCCCATTTCCAAAAGTCTTTGCAAACGGTTGTTTCTGTTGATTACGCGTCTGTATAAATCGTTTAAGTCGGATGTTGCAAAACGTCCGCCGTCCAATTGTACCATAGGTCTTAAATCCGGCGGGGTTACAGGCAGTACATCCATAATCATCCATGATGGATCCGTTTCTGATGAAATTAATGCATCAAGTAATCTTAAACGTTTAATAAGTTTGCTTTTTCTTTGAACTGAGGTTACGTTACCCGCAAGCTCACTTCTTATTTCTTCAGCCAGATCTTTTATATTAATTTCTGACAAAAGTTCTTTAATTGCTTCAGCGCCGATACCTACTTTTAAAGTAGTTTCTTCGTTTTCAGCAATATAATCTTCGTATTCTTCTTCGCCTAACAATTGTAATTTTTTGAACGGGCTTTCTCCCGGATCAATTACTACATAATTGTTAAAGTAAATTACCTGTTCCAAATCTTTCAAAGTCATATCCAGCAGCAATCCCAAATATGACGGGATACCTTTTAAAAACCAGATATGTGAAACAGGGGCAGCGAGTTTGATGTGTCCCATTCTGTGACGGCGGACTTTTGAGTCTGTAACTTCAACACCGCAGCGTTCGCAGATGATACCTTTATGTCTTACTCTTTTATATTTACCGCAATAGCATTCCCAGTCCTTTGTCGGTC
>CALUQQ010000046.1 GCA_944322955.1 Candidatus Gastranaerophilales bacterium | reverse complement strand
AAATCCTACCAAAATTTTTGTCATGCTGAACTTGTTTCAGCTTCTCATTAACTTTTTGGGATCCTTCGGCTAAAGCCTCAGGTTGACATGACAAGTTCCACCAATATTTAGTGTGTTGTCGTGCCTTTGGCACATCACCATGACATGGCAAGCTCCACCAATGTCTGGTGTGTTGTCGTGCCTCAGGTACCTCAGGTTGACATGACATGTCCCACCAATGTATAGTGTGTTGTCGTGCCTTTGGCACATCACCATGACAAGGCAAGCTCCACCAATATTTAGTGTGTTGGCGTGCCTCAGGCACCTCAGGTTGACATATAAGCTGTAGGCCGGGTTTTCTAACCCTACTGTTGCTTCTTAGTGCCTTAGTATCATAGTATCTTAGTATCTTTTCCCAAACAGCACCCCCAAAACCTGCGCTACAAGCGGTTAAAAGGGTCGCCCCCCCCCGAGATTTCTAAACTTTTTGTTATTCATAGCTTTTTCTCCTGTTTATTTAAAATAAATTAAACGACTATAAAGGTATAATAACACAAAAAAATAAACATGCATAATAATTTTCAATAGGCGGACTTTTAACCGCTTTTTTTATTTCTGTCATCAAAAAATTGCCCATGTCCGGGAATAAAAACTGTTTTGTATATAGCTGATTTATAATTTGATACAAAAGCCGGGAATTTCCGGCTTTATTTTTAAACTTTTGTATTTAAGATAGTAGCTTGCTTATTAAATTCACTCAATTCTTTTTGAGCTTTGCCTGCACCTGAAATTCCTATCAATGAAAGTAACAAGCTTATTCCTGTCATTGCAAATAAAAGTTTTGGATGCTTAACTGCTAAGCTATTTTTTGCAAAATGACAGCATGCACCGGACAATGCAGAGGCCCCGCCCAAGTATCCTAATGCCAAACCGCGTTTTCTCTTATCTTCTAAATATTTTGGATAAGATGCTCCAACATAATTGTTTACTGAATTAATTGCCATAATTCCCCTACCTTTCTTTTTTCTATACATCTATATAAAAACAAAAAGGCAGGTTTGTCACAGGCACACTTCGACCATACAATACCGTTATTATAACTGAATTTCAGCCCTTTTTAAATCTATTTTAACATTTCGTTACATTAGATGTATAGGTCAATATTTTAAATAAAAACAAATGCCAAAGACACGATAATATTTTAGGTTTTGCATAAATTTGTTGTGTCACCCTGAACTTGTTTCAGGGTCTCTTATGCTTTCCCGCTCAGACAATACACGCCAATGAAGATTGTTTTTAAGCTGCATAGCAGCTCCACGCTGTTTTCATTAGCGCAAGCGAGCAAAGGCTAAAGGACGGCGCGGAGGCGACGGCATTGCAGTCACGTTTATTGCGAGCAACCAAGCAAAAAAGTGAACAAAAAAGCTATTTTTTAAAATAATCACAAATTAACGTTTTTTTACGGGGCAAAAGATTTTTTACACCTTCAATAAATTTATTCTTTTGAGAATCTTCCAATTCTTTTTTAAGGATTGCTTTTTCCAAAACGACTTTGTTATAAAGTTCCGCACAAACAGAACTCTTATCCATATGCTCCTTTAATTTTGCGAGCTGGCGCTCTTTTTCTTTTATTGCTAATACCAGTTCTTTTTTCACTGTAAAACCTCTTTTATTTCGACATGAAACAGAATAATATTTTTCCGCACTTTTTAAATCGACTTTTTAGGTGATTTTAGCAATTTACAGTTAATAAATCATACTTATAACCTATTTCCATAGCGTTTTTATTTAACGGCAAAAGATTTTTTCTGTGCGGCGGCAATACTCTGGCCAGCGCCATTTCCAAAATATCAACCGATAAAAGCCCGCTTGCTTTTAATAAAATTCCTAATGCAAGCATATTAGCCATTTTTACATTCCCCAAATCCACTGCCATTTTTGAAATCGGAGCAAAAATATAATGGATATCGGATCTGTTTTTCTTTTCCTCAGCAAGCGTAGTATTAACGATTAAATACCCGCCCTTTTTGACTTTAGGTTCAAACTTATCAAAAGATGCCTGATTTAAGACAATAATAAAATCCGTTTCTTTTTTGTTAACGGAACTGACCTCATCGTCGCTCATAACAACTTCGCAGTTAACTGTTCCACCTCTCATTTCAGCACCGTAAGACGGATACCAGGTTACATTCTTACCATCAATCATAAAGGCGTTCGCAAGTACTTCACCCGCCAACAATACGCCCTGACCGCCAAATCCTGCTATTATAAAATTCTTTTCCATATTGTATTTCCTTCCGTCCATTTTGAGCGAAGCAAAAAATCTCAATGCGATTCTTCGGGAATAGTCCTCAGAATAACTTTTCTGTTACATCCTTATAAATTCCCGGAACAAATACCGGCATCATTTCATTTCTGACACGTTCATGTGCTTGTTCAGGCGACATGTGCCAGTTTGTAGGACAAGTTGACAATATTTCAACAAACCCGAATCCCAGCCCGTGAAGTTGAACTTCAAAAGCCTTTTTAATTGCCTGTTTTGCTTTTCTTATATTCACAATTGTATCAAGTGAAACTCTTGCCGAAAAAGCAGTTCCGTCACAAAGCGCGACATGTTCTGCAATTTTAATCGGATAACCGTAATATTCGACATTACGCCCTGTCGGAGATGTAGTCGTAACCTGTCCCAAAAGAGTTGTCGGCCCAAGCTGACCGCCTGTCATACCGTAAGTCGTGTTATTAATACAAATCGCAGATAATGATTCGCCTCTGAGTGCTGCATGCAAACTTTCAGCCAGACCTATTGACGCAAAATCACCGTCACCGGAATATGTGAACACAAATTTATCCGGATTTGCGCGTTTAACACCGGTTGCAACAGCTAATGCTCTTCCATGAGGTGCCTCTATCGCATCAACATCCAAAAAATCATACAATGTTACCGAACATCCGATAGAAGTTGCGGCAATTGTATTTTCTCTTATGCCAAGCTCATCCATGACTTCACCCACCAGTCTGATTGCAACCCCATGGTCACATCCCGGACAAAATGTGTATCTGAAATCTTTTTTAAATGATTCGGGTATTTTAAAAACTTGTGTTTCCATTATATCATTGCCCCCTCTATTGCGGACTCCAAATCTTCAACACTCGGCCAGGATCCGACTGGTTTGCCGAAAAATTCAACCGGAACACGGCCGTTCACGGCAAGTCTTACATCCCTTACCATTTGTCCCATATTAACTTCAATTGTCAGGAATTTTTTAACACATCCTGCCAATTCTTGCAGCCTTTTATTCGGGAACGGGAACAGCGTAATCGGTCTGAAAAATCCTATTTTCAAACCCTTTTCACGTAATTTTTTTATTGCCGCTTTAACATTTCTTGAAAGACTGCCAAAGCTTAAGACTAATAAATCCGCGTCGTCGGCATAAAGTTCTTCGTACATAACTTCTTTTTCTTCAAGAAGTTTATATTTATCAAACAAATGTCTGATGTGTTCGCATTGAGGGCCTTCTGTCGGACAATAAGAACGTATAACACGTGATTTTCTTCCTTTAGCACCTGACAAAGCCCATGAATAATTATCAATTTCCGGATAAGGATATTCACCGAACTCCACCGGCTCCATCATCTGACCCAGAAGTCCATCCGCAAGTAAAATCGCCGGATTTCTATATTTATGCGCCAGATAAAAAGTTTTATAAGTCAAATCAACAGCTTCCTGAACTGTAGAAGGCGAAAGTACAATAATTTTGTAATCACCATCACCACCGCCTATTGTTGACTGATTATAATCCCCCTGTGACGGGAAAATATTCCCCAATCCCGGACCTGCTCGCATAACACTGATTAATACAACGGGAAGTTCATCAGATGTTGCATAAGATAATGCTTCCTGCATTAAGGATACGGCACAAGAAGATGAAGATGTCATCGCTTTTTTGCCGGTTGAACAGGCACCTAGCGTCATGTTAATTGCGGCAAGCTCACTTTCGGCCGACACATAAGCTCTTTTTAATTCCTGCATTTTCCCGCTCATAAATTCACCGATTTCACTCTGCGGAGTAATCGGATAACCAAAATAACAATCACATCCCGCTATAACAGCCGCATTTGCAATTGCATAATTACCCTTTGTTAAAACTTTTTTTCCAGCTATACATTCAACCATGCGCTATCCTTTATATACCTCCGTAATTGCCATATCCGGACATCTGGTTGCACACAGTGCACATCCCAGACAAGCATTTTGAGAATCATTAAATTCAACTATTTTATCACCGAGCTTATTAGTTTTGTCACTTATTTTAATAAGATGCTTAGGGCATTCTTTTATACATAAATAACAGGCCTTGCATTTTTCACTGTCTATAACTATCCGGCTCATGTCCACCTCACTTGATACATTTTCTATTGTATCACCAATTTTCTTAAAATTACCCATAATCTTTACAATTGTAATAAACAAACTTAATATTTTTGCTTAATTGCTTATAATTCTGATACTATAATATATAAAGTAGGGATATAAGGAAACAATAAAAATGGCTCAAACAGTAGAAGAACTCGCTGAAATTTTGGATAACATAAAACTTGAAGCTGACCGCAATGCGGAAACTTTTGATAAACTTTTAACAAGCATAAATAATAAACTTGAATTCATGTCAAACGATACGGAATCAGATGACCTGATAAAAGTTTATCTTACAGAACTCAAAAAAACTCTTGAAGAAAGACACGCACTTATTGTTTCCGAATTCAACAAAATTGAAACTTCCTTCAAATCAATTGCGGATGAACAGACCCAGCTGTCAAAAACCAAAGAATTAAAAGAAATGTTTGATGTATTTTCAAACAATATGAACAGTATTGCACGTGAATTATACGGTCAAAAAGAACTTCTGGCACAATATGATGAACGATTTGCCGCATTTACCGCGGATAAAACCGATAAAAATGAAATAATTTCGTCTGTTTCCGGCATAAGAAAAGATGTAGAGGTAATTAACAGAAGTTTTGAAACATCAATTTCAGATATAAATTCAAATATTCAATCAATTTTTAAAAACTTAATAGTTATGGATCCTACGGCGCAAAATGATATTGTAAAACGTGAATTGGAAAACATTTACCTGTCAACAAACGCAATACTTTCACAATTGCATACAGTTGACCAAAAAAATGATGAACTTTCACAACTTCTGGATAAAACAGCCACAAAAGAAAATTTTGAAAAAGCGCAGGAAAAATTAAATATAATTATTGAAAAATATGACAGTCTTAATGAAAGATTTAACACCCTGACAGAAAAAAACGATTTGGATGAAATCATTTCTAAATCAGCACAAATTTCAGACTCGCTAAATTTATTGCCGCAGCGGGAAGACCTAAAATATTTTGCCCAAAAAACAGATGAATTATCCGGACAAATTTCATCATTGCCTCAAAAATCAGACCTGGAAGAACTGAACTCTAAAACAGTTGAAAAATTATATGAAAAAATTGATGAAATATCTGTCCGGCCGGAGTTAAATTCCATAATTGACCAAACAAATCAATTATCAGACAAATTTTTACCGCTCGCCGAGAAAAGCGATACAGATAATATCTTAATGAAAACTCTTGATATATCTGAAAAAATCAATGAAATCCCTACCCAAAAAGACATTGCAAACATTGCAAACAAAACAATTTCACTTGAAGAACAAATTGCTGCTCTGCCGCAGCAAGACGACCTTGCGGATGTTTATAAAGCGGTTCATGAATTTTCAACTATTCTTGACACTTTAAGAGAAAATTTAACCTCCTCAAATGAATCTACCGCCTTGATTATTAAAGAACAGCTTGATAACCTTAACAGCGTACTTTCGGCAGTTGTAACCGAAAATGATTTTAAAGGTTTCCGGCATGATCTTGCAGAATTCATACAAAAAATTATAGATAACAGCGTCAGCTTGAATGACAATCTTAATGTGAATAAAGAAGTTCTGCATAAATTAATTACTGAAATTGAAAATCTTGATATACATAAGAATATCACGACAATCGCAAATGCACTTGACGGCTTAAGGATAAACGTATCGGATAATGTAATTGAACTTGGCGGAAAAATCGACAATATGTCATCCAAAATTGATCTGCTTTCCACAAAAGAACTTGAAGAAAAAATTAACGCACTCGGAGAAAATCTATACGACACCTCAGAATCCGTAAAAAATATGAATTCGGAAATTTTTGAAAAACTTTCACAAGATAATGAAGACCTCAAAAACAAAATTGAAAACACAAATTTTGATGAAAATTTCGAAAATATAACATCCTCAATAAATGAACTTAAAAATACAGCCGTTGATAATGCCGACAAAATTACCGGCGGTATAGAAAATATTACATCAAAACTTGAAAATATACATACGGATAATCTGGAAGAAAAACTTCTGAATTTGAAAGACAACCTTGCTGAAACAAGTTTGGATGTCAAAAACATAAAAAATGAAATCTTTGAAAAATTTTCAACAGATGACAGCGAAAAATTTACAAGCTTAAACAATAACTTAGACTTTTTAAGAGAAACAATCGTGTCATCACAAGCCTCAAACGAAACAAACCTAAGCGAAAAACTTTCCGCCCTCCGAGATATGATTCAAAACGGAATATCCTCAGGCGATGAAAAACTCATTCAAATTCAAAATAATCTTGATGAATTTGTAAACAAAATAAAAACAATCTCTGAGGAAACCGAAATTAAAATAGGCAACTCTATTTCAGAAATTACAGATTTAAAATCTGAAATTGAAAATATTTCAAAAGACTTCACCGACTGGAACTACGGGCAGGAAACCAGAGATTCCAAAATTGTAAATATGATATCGTCAGAACTCGGCGAAATCGGAGTTACAATTACAACCATGCAGGATACTATTCAGGCAGGAGTACATCAGGAACTTTCCAAAAACAGCGAACTTGTTGAAGTTCAGATAAATAATCTGATAAAATTCATAGAAAATCTGCAGGAAAATCTATCCTCAAAAACTGATGAATCGTCAATTGATTTGGAAACTCCGTTTAAAGAACTCAAAGAAAAAATTACGGCAGTCCGACAGGAAATTAATCTTATAAATACAGATATAACAGATATTCTAAACGCCAAAACCGATGCTGTTATAAATGCACTTACACCCTTAAAAGAGTCTTTTGAAACATTCACGGGACTTGAAGAAAATATAAGTGCAAAAATTAATCAATCATCCGAAAAACAAAATAATACCCTCCTAAATGCCGTAAATGAAATAAAAGAATACATCGACAAAACCATTGAAGAAAATATATCTAAAATCAATATTTCTGAGGATATAACCTCATCATTTGACACTTTGAATGCAGCTCTTGATAAAAAACTTTCAAATCATGTGTCGATTGATGATATAAGAAATGAAATTCTTAATTCAACAGATGATTTAAAAAACACACTTAAAGAAAAAATCACGTCAGATACGGAAGACTTAAAGACATTAATGTCAATCGCGCTGAATAATGACGATGTAACTTGGGCAATAGACAGTTTAAAAAGCGATTTAGAAGATAAAGTTACAAGAATATTCAACGAACGTAATAATTATACGGAAATTCTGGACAAAACAAACGAAATTTTGAATAAACAGAACAATTTTGATGAAATTTTGACAAAAAATGACGAAATTTTGCAAAATAATACAAAAATTTCAAACTTATTGGATGCCATCGACCAAAAAATTGATATCCTTGCAATGTCAGACGCAACAGATGATTTTGATACGACAGATACAATAATAGAAATCAAAGAAATTATCTCTTCACAAAAAAATCTGCTTGAAAAATCACTTGATTCCGATAAGACTAATGCCATAAAAAAACAGCTTGAAGACCTTATTAACAAAATCGACACAATTGAATCAACTGATCTGAAAGATATGCGCGAAAGCATCATTGCGACAATACTGAATGTTTTTGAGCAAATATCTTTTATTGAAGAATCCGAAGAGATCAAAGATTTTGTTGAAGAAAAAACAGATGAAATCAATCAAAATTTAATTGAAGTAAAACAACAGCTCAAACAAATTACTAACAATGATGACGGTTATACTTATACATTGCAGGATGTTGAATCGGATATTGCAAAATTAAGACTAGTAATAAATGAACTTTCATCATCATCTTCAAGGGAAGATATAGCCGACATCTCCGATAATATACACAAAATCGTAACTTCCGTTGAAGATTTACAAAACTCATTAACACAAGAACAAATATCCGATTTAAAAAATGATTTTGAAAAATTATCACAGGACATTTTGAGCATAAGCTCCCGTACAAACAAACTTATTTTAACATCGGATGAATCTTATAACGCTTTAAATAACGGATTAAATGATTTCAGCAACATAGTATATAAACTTGAAGAAAGAATAAACTATCTTGATAATAAAGAAATAACAGAACGTATTGAACAAAAACTTGATAATGTTGCAAATGTAGTCACCGGCTCAGCAAATTCGGATAAAGTAATGCGTCAAGCGCTTATTTATATGGGAGAATGGATAGATACAACAAGCGAAAACCTTGACAACCTGAGTATACAGACCGACAAAATTAACGAAATTGAACATATCATAGAAAAACTTCAAAAAACAATGCCGGAACAAACGGACTTGTTAAACAATTTAACCGAGAAATTTGAGGAACAACAGGAAAGAATAGACCGCTTGGAAATGAAACTTGAAAAAATTCTTTCTGCATTGGATGATATTGATGACACAAAACTGACAAAAAAAGTCGATAAAATAGACAAACAACTAACCAAATTAAGCGACACAATAGAAAAGCTGGCGACTTATGTTGATGAATAAAGCAATATCTGATTTAAAAAAAACCTTAACTTCCAAAAACGTATTAACTGAACTTGAAGAAAGATACGCATATTCACAAGACGCATCACCTGGATTAAAGGGAGTTGCGGATGTTGTGGTATTTGCTGAAGATATAGAACAAGTGCAGCATATTGTAAAAATTGCGAACAAATATAAACTACCCGTCATATGCAGAGGTGCGGGAACAAATACGGTTGGAGCATGCGTTACGGAACATGGCGGAATCATATTAAACTTTTCAAAAATGAATAAAATTCTTGAAATAAATCCTGAAAATATGACGGCACGAGTTCAACCCGGTGTAATTGTCGGCGTTTTACAAAACGAAGTTGAAAAATTAGGACTTTATTATCCACCGGACCCTTCAAACTTGGCCGTATCAACTATCGGCGGAAGTATTGCGCAGAATTCAGCCGGTGCAAGAACATTCAAATACGGTTCCACAAAAGATTACATAATAGATATGCTCGTTGTAACAGCACAAGGAGAGATTTTAAGGACGGGGTCAAATACCGTTAAAAATGCAGCCGGTTATAATCTTGGCAGTCTTTTCATAGGTTCGGAAGGCACTTTAGGGATTGTTGTTGAAGCGACATTAAAACTTATACCCAAACCGCAGTGTTCAAAAGTTATTATGGCGTATTTTGACAAACTGACCGATGCTGCAAATGCGGTTACATCTATCATCAAACAAAGAATATCACCGTCCACAATAGATTTTATGGATAAAAATGCAATCCAAACAGTTGAAAAATTTTATCCTGTCGGGCTTTTAACTGATAAAGAAGCCGCCCTTATAATTGAAATTGACGGTTTCAAAAGTTCAATAGAAGAACAAAAAGATATAGTGACAAAAGTTCTGCGACAAGCAAACGCTTCTGCGATACAGTATTCTTCAACTGAGGAAGAAGCCTCAAAAATCTGGCAGGCTCGCAGATCATCAATGGGTGCCTGCGCGAAATTAAAACCTAACATTACAACCGATGATGTAATAGTTCCGAGAGAAAATCTACCACAACTTGTAAAAGGCATTCAAGGAATTTGTGATAAATATAATTTAACCGTTTGTATGGTGGGACATGTCGGCGATGGCAGCGTACACCCACAGATTCCTATTGACTTTAACAATAAAGAAGAATACAAAAATTATAAACTTGCAAAAGGTGAAATCTATGATTTGACTGTGAAACTCGGCGGAACAATTTCCGGCGAACACGGTATAGGACTTGAAAAACGCGCATATATTTCAAAAGTCGTAAATTCAACTGCTCTGAACTATATGCGCGAAATTAAAAAGGTTTTTGACCCGAATAATATTTTAAATCCGTATAAAATATTTTAAAAAGGATAGTCATCTGTTATTTTCCAGCCGTCGCGGCGGATTTTTTCAGCGCAGCAATAACCGGCACCTGATGTTGAACAATCCTCATTAATTTGATCCATTGTATAATCGGCACATTGAGCTTTAACAACTCCATTGCCAAAATCCGCTCTGAAACGAAATACATCTTTGCCGAATGTATTCGGTCCAGCTATACCGTTCAAATCCACAAAAATTTCCGGATTAGCTGTATATTCCGCATGAGATTCACCCGAATCATCATCGTTACTTACCCAATGCATATTAAGAAACCAATATGAAATACCGTCAGCAGTTGTAAAAAACACTCTGCTGGCAGAATACTTCGTATGAACAGCTCCACTATAAAGAGAATTTGAACCGGACGCATATTTATATATGTAACAATTAACATCAGAGTCAGGATACGCACATACCTCATCAGGAGATACCTGCGGAGATTTAAAATATTTTAGTACATAATTTTTATAAAATGCTTCTGATTTATCGGCGTTGACAACCCCTGATAACGAATTATATACACCATCAGAATGCAGCATCATGGTCATATTGCTTAATATTGAATTTGCCTTTTGAAGTTTGGATATGGTTTGTTTTTTCTGGTAATTCACAATCAATGTCGGAATTGTCATTGCAGCCACAATGCCGATTATGCCGAGTGTTATAAGAACTTCGGCGAGGGTAAAGGCGGCTTTTTGGGAAGATACTAAACCAATGCCCCCAAAACCCTCGCTGCGAGCGGTTAAAAGGGTCGCCCCCCCCCGACAGCTTTGAACTTGTTACTTTTTGTCATTTTTTCTCCTTTTTTATAATTTTTTCTCCATTTTTTATTAAATTTTAGCATTTTTTTGCGTTTTTTGCAAGTATTTTACTATTCATCTAATTCTATTATATCTTCGTCAGAAATAATATTTTTGCCGACAGCTTTTTCAAGGCCGGCTTTAGCAGAATTATATTCGTATAAAGCTTGATAATAAGTAAGTTGTGCACTTTCATACATTACTTGCGAATCTTTCAGCTCAGTCGGACTTGCTTCGCCGACTCTGTACCGGCCATAGGAGAGCTCATAATTTTCTTTTGCCTGTTTAACCTGCAAAAGCGCAACCGGCATTTGATTTTTCTTTTC
>CALUQQ010000045.1 GCA_944322955.1 Candidatus Gastranaerophilales bacterium | reverse complement strand
CGAAACACTAAATATAAATAGATTCATTAACCCCAAAAACATATAAACTCCTAAATAATAAACACTAAAAGAGACCATTAGGATGCAGAAAACGACCCACTCACTTGTTGAGTGGTTTTTTTTATGTTTGCTGCCAAATGAAATATCATAAATTTGTTATTCAGTGTCTGACAAAATATATCGTTTATGAATTTCCGGCTAAACTTGTTTGAGATTATTTTAAAATAAGTTTTGTTGCTGAATATTTTGAATATTTTTATAACCCAGATGTCTGTATGTTTCGGGTGAAACTTTGCGGCCTCTTGGGGTGCGTTGTAATAGTCCGGCCTGTAATAAAAACGGTTCGCAAACATCTTCAAGCGTTCTGACGTCTTCACCTATTGCGGCGGCTATTGTTTCAATCCCGACCGGGCCTCCGTCATATTTTTCAATTATAAGTTTCAAAAGAGTTCTGTCAGTATTATCAAGGCCGAATTCATCAATTTTTAAAATATCAAGGGATTCATTTGCAATGTTTTCGGTAATTTTCCCGTCGTATTTTACAAGTGCAAAGTCGCTTACTCGTTTTACAAGTCTGTTTGCAATACGCGGAGTACCTCTTGAACGTCTTGCAATTGCTAAAGCGCCTTTTGTATCTATATCAATATTTAAAATTCCTGCCGTGCGTTCTATGACTTTTGAAAGTTCATCTTCGGTATAGAATTCAAGTCTGTGAACTATTCCGAATCGGTCTCTTAAAGGCCCGGAAAGCTCGCCGGCTTTAGTCGTCGCGCCTATTAGTGTAAATTTCGGCAAAGGTATCCGCATTGTTTTGACTGTATGACTTTTACCTGTTGTCATGTCAAGTATAAAGTCTTCCATTGCAGGATATAAAATTTCTTCCGCAACTTTGTTTAATCTGTGGATTTCATCTATAAATAAGATCTCGCCGCCTTTTAAAGACATTAATATTCCGATAATATCTCGGGGGCGTTCAAGCGCAGGGGCTGAAGTTATTTTTATATCAACATCCATTTGACCTGCAATTACACCTGCCAGAGTGGTTTTCCCGAGTCCGGGCGGTCCGTAAAAAAGCAGATGGTCAAGCGGCTGTCCGCGTTTTTTTGCAGCTTCTATTGAAATTTTAAGGGTTTCTTTAAGTGCGCTTTGTCCTATGTATGCATCAAAAGTTTTGGGACGGATAGAGTTCTCAAAATTTTTGTCAAATTCCGCTGCCTCCGCTTTTATAATCGGATTTCGTTTTCCTTCTTTTGAATTGTTATCGTCGGCAATTATACTCATATTCAGCCCTTCTTTTTTAATAATAGCATAAATTTTTATGTTTGGAAAAGTAATTAATAAATGGTTATTGTTTATTATTATTCTATATGATATAATTTTGTTATGGAATGTCCAAAGTGCGGTTTAGAAATTGATGATAAAACGATTGTGTGCCCTAATTGTAAAAAGGTGCTGAAAGTTGTTTGTCCGATTTGTAAAACCATTAATGAGAGCAATACATGTAAAAAATGCGGCTATGTAATCGTTACGAAGTGCCACAATTGCGGTAAAATTAATCCTACCGCTAATAAAACTTGTTCAAAATGTAAATTTTCGCTTGAAAAAAGTGTGATTTTAAATGAAGCTAACACTGATGATTTTGTTATGCTGACGATTGACTTTCCGAATCTTTCTGAAATGAAGGATTTGCTCGGTTCGGTCAAATTGTTCAATAAGTTCAAGGTTAATCTGGATAAAGTAATTAATGATTATGTTAAATCTATCGGTCTGCGCAGGCAAGTTATTGATAAAACTTATGTTATAAGATTTGATAAGGATTATACATTTAATGGCTCTGTAAACACCGCAATTAATTCAACAGTTGAAATACTCAATTTGATTACGCGTTTGAACTGTAAATTAACTAAACGAAAAAATTCATCTGTCAGATGTAATATGTTTTTGCTTAAAAAATCCATTGAAGATGATCCGAATGATTATAAATCAGGATTTAATATCAGTATGATTTACCAAAAAGCAAAAGACGAACAGCGTGTGTTGAATTCTTTTCAGGTAATTACGGACACTCCGCTTTTTGAAGCACTTGAAAAAAATTACAAGCTTGCTCCGTTGAATTCGGTTTTAATTGACGGAGAAATGAAAATGTTCTATGAGCTGGATGTTAAAGATTTGATTGTTATTGACCCGTCATTGTTTGAAGATGAAGATGAAAACGAGATAAAAATTCCGAATTTTGTTCAAAATATGCTTATCGAACAGGATAAAATGGACGGAGAGGCATTAATTAAGGCGGAAGCTCCCCCTGATCCGGATTCGATTTATGATATTGAAACTATTAACTTTAATGAAATAAATTGTGATTTTATAAGAACTGAAAATGTTGATGTTTTTTATCATATCGTTAATAAACTGCAATCCGTGCCGCGCGGTATACTTGCAATAAAAACAGCTCAGCTGTATGTTCCGTATTCCCTGAAAATCATTAATGAAATTGAAGAACTCGGTATTTACAATAATATTATCTCAATTACCTGTTATGATGAGATGAAATATACCCCCTATGCTTTTTTCCGGGATTTGGTTTCTGCAATTTTTGAATATACGGTATCGCAAAAATTGTTTGATCAGAATGATTTTTCGGCATTTTCAAATATTGACCCCGAAAACATGATACGTGATCTGATTACTTTGACTGAAAGACAGATTACAGACGCTATTGATACCAGAAATCAGTATTTTGATATATTTCTGACGCTGCTCAAAGTTATTCCGAATACTCTTATATTTATTGAGAATTTTGATAAGATTGATTCAAGTTCTTATGATGTTTTGAAATATTTGTTTGAAGCGTTTGATCAGCTGCAAATAAGTTATTTGATATCTTATGACAAAGATTTTTCACTCCATAAGCAGTCGCACTTCTTATTAACCCGTCCTTATTATACTGAAATTACGCTTAAACCGACACCGTTTGAAAAGCTTATTGAAGAAAATAAAAATGTTTACCGCAATATAATGAATGATTTTTATTTCCACAGAATTGCAAAATATGCATGCGGAAGTATTTTGTTTCTTGATATAGCAATACAGTATCTGATTGAGTCCGGGATTTACCAGTATAATGATGACTGTATAGAAATGGTTAATCCGAAAACAATTATTATTCCGTCTAATTTAGACCGTTTGATGCGGCGCAGATTAAATCTTTTGAAAGATGATCCGCAGGCGATGAGATTTTTGGCGTCGGTATTGTTGCTGGGTACAAGAATTGATATAGCGACTATTGACAGTCTAGATTATGAAAATGCTGAAGAAATTATTAATAAACTTTCAGATATGGGCTATGTTTATTTCTACAATAATTGTATGTATTTCCCGAACTATAATCTTTTAAGAGGAAATCTTCTTGAAGTTATGAATAAAATTGATTTGCAAAAAATCGCAAATGAATTATTTTCAAAAGTTTTTGTGGAAAATATGCCCAGCCCTGTAAAATCTTATCTTTATACACTTTTGGCCGATGAAAGCAATGCGTTTTTGGAATGGGAAAAACTTGCAAAAGTCAACCTGTCGCTCGGTGATTTCAGTGCATATTTGAACTGCTCAACCGAGATTTTGAATATATTGGAAAAGAAAAAAATTGCAGATGAGACAGATGGGGATATTGAAGAATATAAACTTAAACTTTATGAGAATATTTCGGACAATTTGTATGAATATGTTCCTGAAAAAACACAGGATATTGCGGAATTAACATTGAAAAACCTTGAGAAAACAACCGATATAGATAAAATTATTCAATTGTGTTCAAAAATGATTCACGGTTCGTTGGTTTCTGCAAAATATACCCATGCTTTATGTCTTACGCATAAAGTGCTTTCTTTAATTCCGAATGCCTCAATTGATCCTGCGGCTCCGAATTTTAATCTGTACTTTTTCCTTATGTCTTTGGTGCATGTTGAAATATTGTTTAATATCGGTGCTATGGAAGACTGTTTGGATGTAGGGTATAAGGTTTTGAATGTAATCAGTGATGATAATATTTCTTCGCTTATACCTCAGCATATGACTGAACAGCAGTTCAAAGATATGGTGACGGGTTGTGTCGGCTATATTGCGCTTGCAAACGTTATTCAGCTAAAAGGCAGCGTGAGAGAATTTTTGGATATAGCATATTCTACCTTAAGCTTTTTGCCTAAATCATATGAAATAATTGTTCAATTGCAGGAATTGATTGCCGGCCGCGAAGTATTTATTTCGGAAGAGATGACCTCTAATGATAAATTTTCAAAAGTTATATACCATGTCATTAATGCGTTTTTAAATTATAAAGACAAGCCGGAACAGTTTGCGGAAGAAATTTATCTTGCTAAATTGAATTCCAAGATGAATAACCTTGCACAAATTGAGATTTTCTGTGATTTATTAATCGGATATACATATATTAATTTGAATTCATACAGAAAAGCGGCGTCAATTATTTATAAAATTATAAAATCCGTACGAAATCAGGGGATGTATCTTTTGCAGCATCTGGGCTGGTATTTCCTGAGTGAGATGAATATCAGACAGAAAAAATTTGATGTTGCGTATGGTATGCTGAATAATTCCATTATTCAACTTGAAAGATACGGCAAGGCAAGTGATTTTGTCATATTGCTGTTTAAATATAATATGTTCAAAATAATGATGTATCTTGGTCAGGTTGACAAAGCTCAAATATGTTTAAATCAGGCATATTATATTTCACAAAAATATAATATTAAATTCGAATTTGATGTGACTCCGGAACATTATTTTGTTCCGCAGGCGGAAATGCCTCAGGAAAATCAAAAACAGGAAGATTCTCAGGAATCTGTTGAAAATCCGGATGAATCTTCAGAACGGCAGATTCCTTCAAATGTTAATGAAAGTGAGGAATAATGAAAATTTTATTTGCATCAGCAGAGGTTGCCCCGTTTTCAAAAGCCGGCGGAATGGCAGATGTCGTAGGCAGTTTGCCTAAATATCTTGAAGATGATGCTGAAATAGCAATATTTACGCCTTTACACGGTTTGATTGACATTGATAAATACGGAATTAAAGAGCTTGAGAATTCTGAAATGTGGCTTACATTCGGCAATCAGGGGCATAAATTCCGATTGTTTATGTGCAAACTTCCGGAGACAAATATAAATGTGTTTTTTGTTCATAATGACTGGTATTTTACATGCTTCAAAGAAGTTTATCCCAAATGGCTGGATACAAGATATGAGCATGAACGGTATATTGCTTTTTCATTGGCAATTCTTGAGTATGCAAAAGCTTTGAATTTCAGAGCTGATATAATTCATGCAAATGACTGGCATACTGCAATGATTCCTGTGTATCTGCACAGTAATTATAGATATGATGATTTCTGGAAAAATACCAAAACAGTTTTTGAAATTCATAATCTTGCATATCAAGGGGTCTGGTTTGAAGATGTTTTGGATTTTGCCAATATGCGTAAAGATATTGTTTATAATCAGTGGGGAGTCGAACATTACGGCAAAGTTAATTGGATGAAAGGGGCTATAAATTATTCGGATAAGGTTATAGCGGTATCTCCGACGTATGCAAGAGAAATTTTGACAGGCGAATACGGCGAAGGCATGGATTATACCCTCAGAATGAATCAGCATAAATTGGCAGGAATTTTGAACGGCCTTGATTATTCAGTATTTAACCCGAAAAACGATAAAAATCTGGCGGCAAATTATACATACAAGACTATTGATAAAAAAGAAGAAAATAAAAAAGCCGTATGTGAATATTTCGGTTTGAAATATAACCCGGAAAGGCCTTTGATAGCTTTTATTTCTCGTCTTGTGGAACAAAAAGGTCTTGATTTAGTAAGAAGTGCTGAAAATGATATGAAAAATACAAATGCGGATTTTGTATTTTTAGGCAGCGGGAACAGTGATTATGAAAACCTTTTAATCTGGCTTTCAAATAATACATCAAATATTCGGGCATATATTGGCTATAAGCCGGATCTTGCAAACCTTATTTATGCAGGAAGCGACTTTTTTCTTATGCCGTCAAAGTTTGAACCGTGCGGATTAAGTCAGCTTATTGCTATGCATTACGGTTCATTGCCTGTTGTAAGAGCAACCGGAGGGCTTGAAGATACGGTTGTCGGATATCCGTTGAATGATTCAACAGGATTTAAATTCTGGCGATATGATTCTTGGGATATGATGCAGGCTATTAACTGCGCATTATATGTTTATAATGAAAAACCTACGCTGGATGCTATGCGCAAGACAGCTATGAAAGCTGATTATTCGTGGGATAAGAGTGCCCAAAAATATTTGGGCATTTATGGAGAAATTTCTGGATAAAATTTTTATATATGCATAATATGTGGGTATGAATGATTACATAAAACTCCACATATCAGTCTTGCTTGCAGGATTTACCGGAATTTTCGGCAAACTAATACATCTCAACGAGGGGCTTTTGGTATTTTACAGACTCTGGTTTGCATTTTTAATTTTATGCATAATGTTTTGTATGGTAAACAAATTTCCCAAAGAGAACTTAAAAGCCGGTTTAAAGCTTATTGGTGTCGGTATGCTTTTGGGGCTGCATTTTTTGTTGTTTTACGGAAGTATAAAATATGCAAATATATCTGTCGGGGTTGTTTGTTATTCGCTTGTAGGATTTTTTACGGTAATTTTTGGGCCTTTGATTGAGAAGATTAAATTTTCGTGGAGTGATTTGGCATACAGCCTGATTGCTGTATTAGGGATAGGGCTGATATTTAATTTTGACACAGGAAATAGGTTTGGTATAATACTCGGTGTTTTGTCAGCGGCTGTATTTGCGTTATACACTATTTATAATAAAGTTATTGACAGACCTCCAAAAAGCATGCTTTTTTATGAAATGGGAGGCGGGGCTTTATTTATTAGTTTAATTATGCCGTTTTATCTTTGTTTTAATCCTGTTCAAACGGTTTTGCCTTCATATAGTGATTTTGGATATCTTATGATTTTGGCATTTTTCTGTACCGTTGGGTTGTATATATTACATATTCAGGTGCTTAAAACAATTTCGCCTTTTACTGTTGCTTTGTGCGGAAACCTCGAACCTCTTTATGGAATCGGGATTGCAGTGATTTTCTTAGGTGAGGCTAAAGAATTGAGTTTGACATTTTACATCGGGATGTTTTTGATAATTTTATCAGTATTTTTGCAGTCTTTTTTAAAGAACAGGCCTGCTGCCGTTGAAATTATTGACAAAAATCAGTAAAATATAGTATAATTTACTCACAAGGAGGAAATTATGAAAAAGAAAATCGTAACCGAAAATCTCGGGGGGGGGCGACCCTTTTAACCGCTCGTAGCGCGGGTTTTGGGGGTACTGTTTGGGAAAAGTTACTAAGATACTACGGCACTAAGGCATTAAGAAGTAATTGTCGGGTTAGAAAACCCGGCCTACAGCTTATATGTCAACCTGAGGTGCCAGAGGCACGCCAACACACTAAATATTGGTGGAGCTTGCCTTG
>CALUQQ010000044.1 GCA_944322955.1 Candidatus Gastranaerophilales bacterium | reverse complement strand
AAGCACACAGAAAACACTTATTCCCTTATTCCCCTATTACCTTATTCACTTCAAAAAAAGCTGCGTTTACTTTGGCTGAAGTCTTGATAACCCTTGCCATAATCGGCATTGTGGCAGCCCTGACAATTCCGACGCTCATAGCGAATTATCAGAAAAAGCAGACTGTATCAAAATTAAAACAGACATATTCAATAATATCTCAGGCGCTAACTATGGCGCAGTCAGAGCATGGCGATACAACAACATGGGATGTTGGAGGAATATATGGCACGGCAATTAATGACCCCAATTTTAATCACGAAGATGCTGTAAAAAAATTCGCTACAAAATATTTTATACCGTATTTAAAAGTATCTAAGGATTTTGGGTATACAAAAGAACAAACAATAAACTATGACGGTGCGTACCGTCCAGTAACAAATAATCTTGACAGAGGGGCTTACAAGTATAGAATTTTATTGTCAAATAATGTTTTTATAAGTATAGGTATTGATACATCCGGTTGTATCGGAGGAACAAATCCCGATGGCAGTTGTGTAACAGAAGAGTATAGAAATATTATTTTTCATGTTGATATAAACGGTTTTAATAAACCTAATACATACGGAAAAGATGTATTTGTTTTGCAATTTGATGTACGTTCAAAAGTATTTGCTTTTTATAATTATGGTGTAGCTTCAAGAACATATTATTTGGATTTATGTGAAACTGCGGAGGAACCTGTTTGCGGATATCTCATATTCCTTGACGGCTGGGAAATCAAGGATGATTATCCGTGGCTTTAAAAAGCACTTGTAAAGTAAGTTTTGTCTTAATTGTTAACAAATCTTTACAATATTTTTCCCGAAAAAGCAATTTTTTTAAAAGGATATACTTTATATATACAAGAAGAGATTAAGAAAGAGAGCACAAAATGATTGAAACAGCAGCAAATTCACATAACAATACCGCAGGTAACGGTCAGTTCGGTGCATTGACTCGTAAAAGAAAAGGCAATAAAAGACTCAGCAGCAATGGATTTTCTATTGAAGATTACTGCTATCTTGAAAAATCCGACAGAAGAATGCGTTTTAATAATTCAAAAGATCCGATATACTATGTTTTTGATTGTATTGAAAACAGACCGATTAAAACTCTTGCAAAAGAGTTCGTAAAAGATTCATTTTTTGAAATAGCAAACTTTGTATCAAAAGTTGTTGCGTAAAATCAATTAGGAAATAGGATAAATAAGAACGGCCATAAAAAGCCGTTTTTTTTTAATTTTTGTAATCTTTTGATTAAATTTTATTGAAAAAATTAATTTGTGCTATAATTTTCGGGTGAGGAATTATGATAACTGACATTAAAAAAATAACAGTCGAAGATATAGTTAAAAGTACGAATTTACAACATATAGCAATTATAATGGACGGAAACCGCCGTTGGGCAAAAGAAAGAAATTTACCGTCCGCAATGGGACATAAAAAAGGTGTCGATGCCTTGAAAGCCGCTGTCAAAGCGTGTCATAAATTCGGAGTAAAATATTTGACTGTATATGCGTTTTCTACTGAAAATTGGAATAGAAAACCTGAAGAAGTTGCGTTTTTGATGGAGTTATTAGCAAATACAATAAAAAATGAGCTTCAGGAGTTGCATGAAAACGGTGTTGTAATTAATTTTATAGGTGATTTGACAAAATTGAACCTGAAATTACAGAAAATTTTGTATGACGCAATGGACTATACAAAAGATAATTCAGGCGTAAGACTGCAGATAGCTTTCAATTACGGCTCTCGTGATGAAATTGTCAATGCAGTTAAACATATAATTGAAAAAGGAGTAAAATCAGAAGATGTTACGGAAGATTTGATATCCAAAGAACTTTATACAAAAAATATTCCGGACCCTGATTTGTTAATCAGAACAGGCGGCGAGATGCGGGTTTCAAATTATCTTTTGTGGCAGATTGCTTATTCTGAGTTTATTGTAATGAAAGAATTTTGGCCGGAATTTGATGAGGGTTTGCTTTCAAAAGCAATTTTTGAATTCGGTCACAGACAAAGACGGTACGGCAAATAATGAAAATAGTTTTTGCAACGGGGAATAAGGACAAATTAAGAGAGATAAATGAAATCTCACAAGGAAGCGGGATAGAATTTGTTTTGCCGGACGAGGGGTTTAATCCTGTGGAGGACGGTCTGACTTTTGAAGAAAATTCTTATAAAAAAGCAAAAGAAGCTGTCAGGGTATCGCACAAAATGTCTCTTGCGGATGATTCAGGATTATGTGTGGATGCTTTAGACGGCGCGCCTGGTTTGTATTCCGCACGATATGCGGGAACTCAGCAGGAAAAAATTAATAAAATTATAAAAGAACTTGAGGGAATATCCGACAGATGTGCAAAATTTGTATGTGTTATGACACTTTTGGACGAAAACGGCGAAATTTTGCATGTTTCCAAAGGAGAATGCAAAGGCGAAATTGCGCAACACCAATCAGGTGTAAACGGTTTTGGATATGATCCTGTTTTCATTGTTGAAAATTCCGGGAAAACAATGGCTGAAATGTCCGAAGATGAAAAAAATAAGATTTCCCATCGGGGCAGAGCATTGACGGATATGTTAAATTTTATACAAACTTTGCATTAATTTTTGGATAATATTACTATTGCAAACCTGATTTGTTTTTGTTACGATTTGTGTTACACAACCATATTTATCAGGGGAGAGCTAATGAAAAAAAATATAATTATTGTTTTGATATTAGTTATTGCGGCAATTTTCCTGAGGTATATTTCGGGTATTGTCGGTGAATATATGAGTACAAAAAGAATGAAAATGCAGCCTGCCCCGAGTGTTCAGGTTGAGCTGATAGGTGAAAAAGAGATAATCAGAAGTTTTCAAGCACCGGGACGTGTAACTTCCAAATATCAGGTTAATGTGCTTGCACGTATTGCAGGATATCTTCAGAAAAGTTATTTTAAAGAGGGGGATTATGTAAAAGAAGGTCAGGTTCTATTTCAGATAGAGCCTAATGAATTTATTAATACCGCAAATATTGCAAAGGCAAATGTAGCAAATACAAAAGCACAGCTTGAATATGCGGAAAAACAGCTGGCGCGTGCAAGTGAACTTGTAAAAAAAGATTATATAGCAAGGGCTCAGTATGATCAAATTTTGTCACAAAGAGATGCTCTGAGAGCGCAGCTGGCATCAGCTCAGGCAGCTTATCAGGACAGTCAGAGAAATTACGGCTATACAATGGTAAAATCACCCGTAAACGGCAGAGTCGGAATTATTACGGTAACCGTCGGAAACTATGTATCGCCGTCGTCAGGTCCTTTGACTACCATTAACAGTACTGATCCTATATATGTTACTTTTCCTCTGGACTCAAACGATTTTGATGTTCTTGCAAAAGCAGATATGGAAAATTATAAAAATCGTCGGGTCGAATTGTACTTTAATAATGGCGAAAAGTATGAGATTGATGGAGTTCAGGACTTTTTAGACAACAAGATTGACCAGTCAACGGGTACCGTAACCCTTCGTGCTACATTTAAAAACCCTAATAACAGGCTTTTGCACGGTGAATTTGTTACAGTAAAATTGTATTCTAATAATAAAGTCAAAGTGCCGGTGGTACATCAGGCTTCTGTTCAGGAGAATCAGGCCGGTAAATACGTTTACAAAATGGATGAAAACGATATTCCTCAATTGACATATATTAAAGTCGGCCAGCAGACAGGCGATTATTGGGTTGTAACTGACGGATTAGAAACAGGTGACAGAGTCATTACTGACGGTCTGCAAAAAGTTACGCCGGGACATCCGGTAACAATTGTTACGCCTGAAGAAATGGCTAAAATTAAACAAAAGGAACATACGGCTGATAAAAAGGGTAAATAATGGCAGAAAATTCCGGAAATTTATTTATAAAACGTCCAAAATTAGCTATAGTAATCTCGCTTGCGATTATTCTGGCTGGTATGCTTATGATAACAACTCTGCCGTTGGAAGAATATCCGTCAATCACACCCCCGCAGGTGGTTGTTAGTGCCGTATATGCAGGCGCGAGTTCTGATGTTGTTGAATCAACCGTAGCTGCTCCTGTTGAAGCTCAATTAAACGGTGTTGAAAACATGATTTATATGTCATCAACATCTCAAAACGGTTCTTATCAATTAACATTGTATTTTGATATCGGCTCCGACCCTGATATGGCGGTTGTAAACGTTCAAAATCAACTGCAATTGGTTACTCCGCGTCTGCCGGAGGAGGTTAGGCGTTACGGTTTGACAGTTAAAAAATCAACGGGTGGTCCGGGTATCTTGATGATTTCCGTTAATTCTCCGACAGGAACTTATGATAACCTTTATATTGCAAACTATGCCGCCATTTATATTAAAGATGAACTTGCACGTATAAAAGGCGTCGGTAAAGTTCAGGTATTCGGTTCAACTGAATATTCAATGAGAATTTGGCTTGACGCGAATAAGATGGCAAGTTTGGGGGTGTCAACAAGTGAGGTTGCTGCGGCTGTTCAGGCTCAAAATACTCAAACGCCTGCAGGCGATTTGGGTGTTGAACCTATGAAAGATCCTCAGATGATTAAATTAACAATGCGTACAAGGGGGCGTCTTGAGGATCCGAAAGAGTTTGAAGAAATTGTTGTCAGATCAAAACCCGACGGATCACAGATTAAATTGAAAGATATTGCGCGGGTTGAACTTGGTGCTGAAAGTTATTCTTATTTTTCAAGAATCGGCGGTAAAAATGCTGCAATTATTTCAGTCAGCCAGCTTCCTGAGGCAAATGCTATTGATTTGTCCAATAAAATTCAAAAGAAAATGGAAGAACTCAGCAAAGGTTTTCCTCAGGGGATAGAATATGAAATCCAGCACGATGAAACGGAATTTGTAAGAGAGTCAATTAATGAAGTTATTCACGCAATCGCGCTTGCAATCCTGCTTGTAGGAATTGTAACTTATATGTTTTTAGGCAGTATGAGAGCTGCGTTTATTCCTTTTTGTGCTATTCCGGTTTCGTTAATCGGTGTATTTATATTCATGAATCTTTTGGGCTTTTCAATTAACTTGTTGATTTTATTTGCGTTAGTGCTGGCGGTAGGTCTTGTTGTAGACGATGCGATTGTAGTTCTTGAAAATACCCAGCGCCATATTCAGGAAGGCAAAGATAAAAAAACAGCCACAGAAATTACCATGAAAGAGGTGTTTGGTGCTGTTCTTGCAACATCACTTGTTTTAATGGCAGTATTCGTGCCGGTATCATTTATGGCTGGGATTACCGGGCAGATGTTTAGACAATTCGCTTTGTGTATAGCATCATCAATCGGCTTGTCAACTCTTGTTGCGCTGACGCTTTCACCTGCGCTTTGTTCAATGATTTTGAAATCCGGTGGTGAGAAGGCTGATTTTGAATTTATCCAGAAATTTGATGATTGGTTTAATAATATTCGTGACAAATATCTCGAAGGCGCCAATGTATTTATAAATTCCGCAAAACTTACTATGGGTGTGCTTTTGGGAATTGTTGCGTTTGTTATATTTATGTTTAATCTTATACCTACGGGCTTTTTGCCGTCAGAGGATAGAGGCGCAATATTTACACAAATTCAGCTGCCTGACGGGTCATCAGCTTCCAGAACAAGTATGGTTGCAAATGAAATTGAAGACAGAATTTTAAAAATAAAAGGCGTTAAAACAACCATTACAATGGTTGGTTTTAATGGTGAAAATACGGCGTTTATTGTTGCACAGCTCAAACCATGGTCACAAAGAAAATCAAAAGAGGAGTCTGCTGAAGGTATTTTGGGTATAATGCGAAAAGAATTTTCAAATTATCCCTCTGCAACGATTGCATCATTCTCGCCGCCTGCGATTTCAGGTCTTGGTATGTTTGGCGGTTTTGAATATCAGCTTTTGGATAAAGGAAACAGAGATGCGCAGGAACTTTATGACGAAGCCGTAAAATTGCTTTCTGCGGCGAATAAAGATCCGAATTTTACTATGGTTTACACTTCATTTACGTCAAATATGCCTCAACTTTTATTGAATGTTGATGTTGCAAAGGCTATGGCGCAAGGGGTTGAAATTTCTGAAATTTACAGTGCTCTTGCCGCATATTTCGGTAAATCTTATATAAACGATTTTAATAAATACGGGCGTGTTTATCGCGTTTATATGCAGGCGGATTCCGATTTCAGGGCAAGACCTGCCGATATTGACAAAATATTTGTTAAAAACAATTACGGTAAAATGGTTCCGATAACATCCGTTTTAAAAATAGAAAATATAGTCGGGCCATACAGCAGAACAAGGTTTAACCTTTATCCTTCAATTACCATAAACGGTTCTGCCAGAGAAGGCGTATCTTCCGGTCAGGCAATGGCAATTATGGAAAGATTATCACAAGAGGTTCTGCCAAAAGACATGGGTTATGCGTGGTCAGGTACGTCATTGCAGGAAAAGGAATCTTCCGGACAAATCGGGCCTATTCTTGCGATGTCAATTGTATTTGTCTATTTGTTCTTAGTCGGCTTATATGAAAGCTGGATGCTACCGATTGCTGTACTTCTGGTATCTCCTGTCGCACTTGTAGGCGCGTTATTCTTCCAGTATGTTGCAGGATATTCGCTTGATTTGTATTCTCAAATCGGGCTTGTTATGCTTTTAGGATTGAGTACAAAACAGGCAATTTTGATTATTGAATTTGCAAAAGATGCACACGAAGCAGGCATGGCAATAAAAGATGCTGCTATGCAGGCGGCAAAATTAAGATTTCGCGCGGTTATGATGACAAATATAGCCTTTATTTTGGGGCTATTGCCTTTGGTATTTGCAAAAGGTGCCGGCGCCGCAAGCCGTCATTCGGTCGGTATGACGGTATTTGGCGGTATGATTGCAGTTGCCTTTATAGGTACTTTTCTTGTACCGGCATTTTATGTGATTATTGAAGAAATGAAGGTCAATATCGCAAGAAAAGTTAATAAGGGTAAAAAGAAATGATAAAAAGATTTTTACTTTTAATATTTTGTTTTTGTATTTTGCCTGTTGCGGCCGAAGATATTGTTATGGGTAATGCAATTCAGGATAAGGAATTTCCGAAATCCGAAAAAGTTTTACCTGAAAATAATGGCGGTTCTGAATATATAATTTCAGGTTCCGTTGAAAAAAATATTGATCTTACACTTGAAAATTGTATAGAACTTGCACTTGGTAACAATCCGCAGATTAATGCGGCTTTTCAGGATATTTTAGCATCTGATGCCAGAATAAAACAGGTTTGGTCAAATTATTTTCCGCAAATCGGCTGGCAGACAGGTTATACAAGAATAAGACAATTACAATTGTCCGACGCTTTAGGTCAGAATTTGACGTTTAACTATTACTTGATGGGACAGGTTACTTTGCAGCAAATGTTATATGACTTTGGCGTTACTCAGAATCAGGCAACCATTAAACGTTTGGATTATGAAGGTTACAAAGCTTCTTTGACAGCTATAATAAATGATGTTATTTATCAGACAAAAGACGCTTACTATGCACTTTTATATGCATATGAAAACCGTCGGGTCGCGCAGGATACCGTTGATAAATTCCAATTATTTTACGATCAGGCGAAAGCGTTTTATGAAATCGGGATGAATCCAAAGGTCGACGTCACGATTGCAGAATCGAATTTGAGCAGTGCAAAATTGAAGCTTATTCAGGCAGATAACGGGGTAAACCTTGCGATTGCTAAGTTAAATAATGTTATGGGTGTACCTTTTATTGACAAATATAATGTTATGGATAAATTACAGTATCAGCCGCTAAATTTGACTTTTAATGCAGCTGTGGATATTGCAAGAGAGGCGCGGCCGGAATTGCGCCTGGCGGAAATTAAAGTGGAAACCGCAAATCAGACGCTTAAACTCGTTAAAAAATCATACTTTCCTACTTTATCGGTTGAAGGTCAACTGCAGCTCGGCGGTAAAAGCTGGACTTCAAATCACGGTTATAACTTGGGCGGATATCTGAATTTCCCGACAATTAACGGTATGCTGATTCGTAATGAAATTAAAGAGGCAAGGTATTTATATGATAAAGAGCTTGCAAATGCTCAGAATACCCAGAATCAGATTTATCTTGAAATTCAAAATGCTTTTTTGACTCTTGAAGAAAAGAAAAATCAAATGCCGGTTGCGCTTTTGCAGGTTAAACAGGCAAAAGAAAATTATGAGCTCTCCTATGGCCGGTACAGAGTCGGCGAAGCAAGTCCGACTGAGCTGAAAGATTCGCAAGTAA
>CALUQQ010000043.1 GCA_944322955.1 Candidatus Gastranaerophilales bacterium | reverse complement strand
TTGAATTCTTCAACAGTATTGGTATAAGAATTGTGTAATTTCATTTTTTTTATACTCCTTATTTAAAATTTTACTACAAATAAAATATAAGGAGTATAAAAAACAGGATTTTTAAAATCCTGTTTTTTTATTATTTTATTCCAAACCTTCTTCTAGAAAAGATTTAGGTATTTTTACTGTATGGTCAATTTTTGCATTATCATAATTGCCGCCGCCCGGTATATAGTTTCGTTGACTGAGTATACCGTCCGGCAAATTGTAACGATCTTTCAATTCACCATAAGTTTCAGCGTAATATTCATAAGGTGTATATTTGTAATAATTTCCGCCCCATTCAATTCCCAAAAACTTTTTAGGCGGAACAAATTCAAGATGTCCTGCGTCCAAATCTTTTTGGATAAAATGTTTAGCTTTATCCTCAGGAGTTGTAATACCTTTTTCTTGAAGTTCTTTATTTTCAATATCAACACGTTTATTATGTTGGCGCTCCATCTGAAGCTCAAACGGTGCAGTATTTACAGGAATTTTCAGTGTTTCGCCAGCCTTAATCGAAAAAAGGCGGGTATTATCCTTCTCTGGATCAATATACTGATTTTCTTCAATTCTTCCGTTTGCAATCAATATATCTTCAACAGTTGTGTTGTATTGAACAGCAAGTTCTGATAAAGTCATGCCGCTTTCAATTTTAATAGTTTTAACACCGTCAGTCTGATTTGAGAAATCAATAACTATATTATTGTTATTCTGCGTATTCCCTGAATTGTTATTCTGAGGTACATTATTAAATGACACACCGCCTACTTCTTTTACCATAAAAAATTCTCCTATAAAATATTACACAAGAATATTTACGGTAAAAATAAATAAAACTTTAATAAAAATTACAAATTGTTACAGAAATAATTCAAAAATCTTATGCACCGGTACAATCAAATCCTGAACCGGGCATTTTTCATCCAATTCAAGCGTAATTGTCGGGATATTCCGCTCTAAACCAGAATATGTTCCGAAACTTCCAGGGGTGGGATAGCCGATATTCGATTCAACAGGATAATTAATAATCCGTGCGATTTTTTCGGCAATATCACCGGCCGGACCGTCATAGTTTACTACTTTATATGGGGCATGCAGCGTCAGAACTGTTTGAGGTTTGTAACTGTTTATTACATCAATCAAAAATTTTGTTTCAATTTCACTTGCGGGTTCCGAACCCCCAAAAAATTCATCTTTTGCTGTCAATTCCCAGTTTTTTGTCGGGAAATTTCTGTTTAAATCCACACCGTTCGAGTTTGTCCTTATATTAATTGCCATGCCGTCGGGATTAAGGCATGGAATGAATAAAAGCTGCGAATTCGGATTAATTTTTAAATATTCATCAATCAAAAATTTTCCCTGCGGCTCATCCCCGTGAAAAACTCCGATTACAAGGATATTTTTGTAATTGTCGTTTCCTAAAAGTTCAATTTTATTATTTAAGTTTGTTTTTACCGTTTTTAAAACTTTTGCCATAAAAAAATTATATAATAAAAAGACCGCGGAAGCCGTCTTTTTATCTTTCAATGATATTTAGGAATAATCATTAAAACAAAAATGCTAAAAAAATTGATACAGGCACACTTTGACCATAAAGGCATTATAACTGACTGAATTTCAGCTTTTTTAAATTAATCTTTACATTTCGTTATATTTGAGGTATAGATCAATATTTTACACAAAAACTATTGCCTCAGGCACTTTTTATGTAAATTATTCAAACAAAGCTTGAATAAATTCGTCAGAATTAAAATCCTTCAAATCTTCCATTTTTTCGCCAATACCGACGAGTTTGACAGGAAGTTTCATCTCCTTTGCAACTGCCAGAACTATTGCACCCTTTGCAGAACCGTCAAGTTTGGTTAAAGCAACAGATGTTAAATTCACGGCATCAGCAAAAACTTTTGCCTGCTGCAATCCGTTCTGCCCCGTATTTGCATCTAAAACAAGCATGCATTCCCGTAAATTCTCGGGCGCATTTTTATCAATGACTGATTTAATCTTTTTTAATTCTTCCATTAAATTGTATTTATTCTGCAAACGACCGGCTGTATCCACCAAAATTACGTCATAACATTCATTTTTAGCCTTTTGTATAGCCTCATAAACAACAGATGCCGGATCAGCTTTGTCCCGTCTTATAATATCCGCACCTGCACGCTTTGACCAGATATCAAGCTGCTCCTCAGCTGCCGCACGGAATGTATCCCCCGCAGCGATTAAAACTTTTTTACCTTCATTTTTGAATTTATAAGCCAATTTCCCGATTAGGGTTGTTTTTCCGACACCATTCACACCGGTTATGAAATAAATATTTAATTCGCCGTTTTTGTAATTAAGCACGGTACTTCCGGTATCTTTTAAAACTTTTTCAAATTCATTTTTTAAATAATTCTTAACATCCGAAGGTTTTATTTTGTCTTGATTTCTGAGTTTATCAACAAGTTCAGCCGCATAATTGACACCCAAATCCGCGCCTATGAGCAAATCCTCCATATCATCAAGAACAAATTCTGAAAATTCTTCCTCATCGGATACGTTATTCACGACATTCCCGACTAAATTTGATGCGGTATTTGAGATTTTTTTCTTAAAATTATCAAAACTGTCTGAAAAAAATTTAAACATTAACTCAATCCGTTATCAATAATAACTTTTGCAAGAATTCCGTTAATAAAAGCTGCACTGTCATCTGTTGAATATTTTTTGGCCAATTCAAGTGCTTCATCTACAACCACCTTCATCGGAGCATCTTTTATATACAAAAGTTCAACAATGGCAATTCTCAAGATATCTTTATCCATTTTTACCAAACGGTCAATATCCCAGCCCTTTGAATATTTTTGAATGGTTTTATCAACTTCCGCATGATTTTTTTGGAACAATTCTGCAATTTTTATTGCGTAATTTTTAACATCGTTTTGCGATTCAAGTGTTGTAAATTCTGCGATTTCCAGAGCTAACAGTGCTTTTTCAGCAATATCAATCATCTCATCAATACGGCCGGTCATATCAGATGTCATAGGTAATGGCACAGCCAAATTTGCAACTCCAAGTGGTCTGTTAAGATTTATTTCATGTTCCGCTTCGTAATCATCTATTCTGTTTTTCATATCAATAAGCGCGCCAACAGCAGTTTTTAGTTCATCGCTTGCGTTGCTGGTTAATATTCTTACAGATTTTAAAATTATATTTTCCAAATCATTTTGTGAATAGTTTGTTATTTTTTTGTCAAACTGGGAAAATAATATAAAGGCCAGTTCTCTGGCAGCCCTGCGTGCTTGCATGGTTTTACCTCTTTAAAAGTGTTGTACATATCAATGCTAGCATAAAAATTTTTTATCAACAAGAGTAATATATTGACAACTTATTCTTAATCTTTGTTATGATAAATCATAAAATAATTATGTTTTCAAATAATAATATTGTTATTTTTGTCAAAAACAAGAAGGTAGAATAATATATAATATTATGATGAATATATACGAAGAAATAAAAGTTATTCTCGTAAGAAACGGGAAGTCCATGAGCAAAGTTCTGAAAAAGATGAAAGCAGAAGGCCACAAGGTACCTTTTCCGAGTAATCTTTCAAAGATGTTCCTGTCAGAAAGTATTCGTTTCAAGCTGGTACAAGAGTTACTGGATTATCTTGGCTACGAATTTAAAATTGTAGAAAAGAAATCAAAATAACTCAGCAGCTTTGTACGAACTTCTTACCAACGGGCCGATTTGATAATGCAAAATTCCGGCGGATTGGGCAATCATTTCGAGTGCCTTAAATTCTTCCGGAGTATAATATTTTGCGACAGGCATATGTTGTTTTGACGGTTGGATATATTGTCCGATTGTAACAATATCGCATCCGACGTCATGCAAATCGTTTAAGGTCGTATTAATTTCTTCAAGAGTTTCGCCGAGTCCTACCATTAATCCGGATTTTGTTAAAATATCGCTTTTGTCTTTTACATATTTTAAAACTTTTAAAGATGTTTCATAATCCCCTTGCGGTCGGGCTGTTTTGAATAAATTTTTAACAGTTTCAATGTTATGGTTAAAAACTTCCGGACGTGCATCTATAATTATATCCAGAGATTTTTTGTTACCTTTAAAGTCTGGTGTAAGAATTTCAATTTTAGTATCAGGAGAAAGTTGTCTGATTTTATAAATACAATCAGCAAAATGTTTTGCCCCTCCGTCCGGCAGATCATCACGTGTAACGGAAGTTATAACTGCATATTTAAGATTTAATGCCTTTACGGCCTCTGCAATATGTTGAGGTTCTTCTGGGTTTAAACGTTCCGGTTTTGCGCAGGAAATATTACAATAACGGCAATTTCTGGTACAATTATTGCCCATTATCAAAAAAGTGGCTGTATTTTTTGAATAGCATTCATTTTTATTAGGACATCTTGCGTTTTCGCAAACAGTATTCAGACATTTAGTTTTTAAAATTTTCCGAACAGTTCTTGTTTTATCAGTATCAATTATCGGTCTTTTAAGATATTCAGGCAGTCTTTCACGCATTATTTCAACCTCATAAGGCATTCAAAAATCCCTTCAGAATATGTAGGATGTGCATAACAGACAGCCTTAAGTTCGTCAACGGTTGCATTTGTCTGCATAGCGATAACCAATTGTTGAATAAGTGAGGAGGCTTCTTTTGAAACTATATGTGCACCGATAATTTTATTATTACGTGCAAGAATTTTTATCATACCGTCCAAAGCTCCGTCGCATTGGGATTTTGCGAGAGCCGAAATAGGTATCATGGCTTTTTGATAAGTGTCGGATTCTAAATCCTGTTCGCGTTTACCGATCCAGGCAATTTCAGGGTTACCGTAGACTACTGACGGAACAAGTGTTTGATTAAACGGTATTTGGACAACTTTTTCCAAAGCCTGTTTGCTTGCGAAATGCGCAAGTTGTATTGAACCTGAAACGTCGCCTATATATGTAACGCCTTCTACTTTTTCGACTTCATTCGCAACACGTCCGACTGCAAGTAATGTGCAATCAGACTCTAAAATTTCGTTGTTTGAAAGTTTTATTTGCACTCTATTAGTAAGTTTTTTAATTTTTTCAACGGATGTATTCGTGTAGAATTTGATTTCTTTTGATTTAAATATTCTTTCAACCCGTTTTGAAATTTCAATATCCGCTGACGGGAGAAGATTCGGAGCAATTTCAACAATAGTGACATCGACATTAAAAGCCGATAAAATTCTTGAAAATTCAATACCGATAGCGCCGGAACCGATTATCACAATACTTTCGGGTAATTTTTCAAAATTCAAAACATCATCGGATGATAAAATTAATTTATGATCATATTCCATACCTTTGATTATGCGGGGACTTGAGCCGACAGCGGCAATAATTTGTCCACAGCTATAAATTTTTCCGTCTGCCTCAATTGTATTTTTATCTAGGATTTTCGCTTTGGCGTTAATTGTTGTAATTCCGGCATTTTTGAATGAGCGTTCCAAACCGTTGCGTAATTTTTCAACAACAATGCGTTTTCTTTCAGCAATTTTAGAAAAATCAATCTTGCAGTGATCAACGCAGATTCCAAAATCAAGAGAATTGTTTAAATATTCATAAATTTCAGCAGAATGCAGCATTGTTTTTGTCGGAATACATCCGCTATTTAAACAAACTCCGCCAATCAAATCCTTTTCAAACAAAATAATTTTTTTGCCGGCAGATGCAGCGCTTAGCGCAGCAGTATATCCGGCAGGGCCTGAACCTATAATTCCGAAATCAAAATCTTTTTCCATAGCTTACCTCGTATAAATTCTTGGCAATCTGACTTTTAGCCGGCATGTAAGTTCATAATTAATTGTTCCAAGCATATTTGCCCAGCTGTCAATAGAATTTTTTTCATCCAAAAGAGTTATAATATCTCCGAGCTGTGCCTCAACACCAGTTATATCAAACATCATTTGATCCATAGTAATATTTCCTGCCTGAGGAACTTTATGCCCGTTTAATATCGCGCAAATTTTGTTTGACAGTGCTCTAGGAATTCCGTCTGCATAGCCTATAGGTATAGTTGCTATCGTACAGTCACCTTGTGCTCTGTATGTATAGGAATAACTGACGCCTTCGCCATTTTTTGCCGTATGAATATTTACGATACGTCCTTTTAATGAAATTAGAGGTTTTAAATCAGGTTTTTGTTTCAAACACGGCGGATAATCGGGTGCAAGTCCATACAGAGCAATTCCCAAACGGCGCATATTTGTTCCGTTTATAGTATAACTTATTGTGCCGGCTGTATTTTGAACATGTAATAATAAGCCATTTGTATTAATTTGAGAAATAATTTTATTCCATTTGTCTATTTGTTTTTGGGTTTCTTCAATACTTTCCGCCATTGCAAGATGTGTAAATATTCCTTGAAGATTAATAAAATCAGAATTTTGAACTTCTTTTATAAATTCAACAGCGTCATCTACAGATACGCCTATTCTGTTCATGCCCGTATCAAGTTTTATATGAACTTTAGGTTTAAAGCCTGTTCTTTCATAAGCCTGTCTGCAAGCTTCAATATGTCCTTTTGAAAAAATTGAAATGCTCAAATCTGTTTTGACGGCACTTTCAACGGCCCAAACAGGAACTGCTCCAAGTACAAGAATATCACAGTTTATTTTGGCATTTCTGAGGTCAACACCTTCGTCAATTGAAGCGACACCCAGCATATCTATACCGCTTGCAAGAATTGTCGGTGCAAGCATTACGGCGCCGTGTCCGTATGCATCAGCTTTAACAACGCCTAATAATTTTGTACCTTCCGGAATATATTTTTTTATTTCTTTAATATTATGTTCCAGATTTGCTACATTTATTTCAACCCAAGCATCGCGATGAGTATTGATATTTGTTTGACGCATATTTTTCATAAAAAAAGTATATGACAAAAATTTTTGTTTGTATATTCATTTTTTTGTTATACTTTACGTATGGACAGAAAAGAATTTATTAATGCAAAACGTATTGTTATAAAACTTGGTACAAATATTTTGCGAAACGGCGACGGAAATGTTTCCATGCCGCGAATTTTTTCATTTATTGAAGACATTTCCGCACTTGTAAAATCAGGAAAAGAAGTTATCGTTATAACCTCCGGCGCCGTAGGTTTAGGCAAAAAAAAACTTGGGCTTGAAAGCACTGAAGGCACTGCATTAAAACAAGCATGTGCAGCTATCGGTCAGGGAAAGTTGATGTCGCTTTACGAAAACGGTTTTGATACTTATGGGCTTGTAGCTGCTCAGATTCTTTTGACGGAAGACGATTTTTCAATTCGCACAAGATATTTAAGTTTAAGAACAACTTTGAATAAGCTTTTGGAATTGGGCGTAGTACCTGTTATTAATCAAAACGACACTGTATCCACAATAGAAATGGCACCGAGATACGAAAATATGCAGGTTTGTTTTTCGGATAACGACAAATTATCAGCGCTTGTTGCCAGCGAACTTGATGCGGATTTACTGGTAATTTTGTCCAACATAGACGGATTATTTGATGCTAATCCTAAAGATAACCCCGATGCAAAACTTATCAAAGAAGTTGACGGGGTGACCGATGAGATTATGGCACTTGCGTCCGGAGTATCGGAAGGCGGCAGAGGCGGCATGGAAACAAAACTTATGGCAGCCCGTATGGTGACCCGTTTCGGCGGAAAAATGCTTATTGCAAACGGCACAGTGCCTTATATTATAAGAAGAATATTTGCCGGCGAAGATTACGGAACAATGTTCCTGCCTCAAAAGACTAACCTTCCAGATAAAAAACGCTGGATTGGTTACGCTACAAATATTATCGGCAAAATCGTCGTTAATAACGGCGCTAAAAAAGCTCTTATCGAACAGGAAAAGAGCCTCCTGCCCATAGGTATTCTGGAAGTTATTAATGAATTCAATAAGGGTGATGTCATCTCAATTCTTGATGAAGATAAAAAAGAATTTGCACGCGGAATTGTAAACTACAGCTCAACCTCATGCCAGAAACTTATCGGACACCATTCCGATAATATCTTGAAAATTCTCGGCTTTAAAAACTACGACGCAATCATAACCCGCGACAACATTACTATTT
>CALUQQ010000042.1 GCA_944322955.1 Candidatus Gastranaerophilales bacterium | reverse complement strand
AAGGGAGGTAAGTAATGTCAAGACGTTCTAAACCGGCAAAAAGAGTACCGTTGGCGGATCCGGTATACAACAGTGTTGATATTTCAAAATTTATCAACAGAATTATGAGACGCGGTAAAAAATCTCTTGCTGAAAAGATTTTTTATTCAACTATGACTAAAATTGAAGAAAGAACCAATGAAAAGCCTATGGATTTATTCCAAAAAGCATTATCAAATGCAACTCCGTTATTAGAAGTTAAAGCAAGACGTATCGGCGGTTCCACATATCAGGTGCCTATTGAAGTTAAAGCTGACAGAGGCTTTGCGCTTGCATCTTCATGGCTTATTGAAGCAGCAAAAAAACGTCATGGAAAATCTTTTATTGATAAATTGACAAATGAACTTATTGATGCTTCAAACGGTCAAGGTGCTGCTTGCAAAAAACGTGAAGACACCCACAAAATGGCTGAAGCTAACAAGGCTTTTGCACACTATAGATACTAATTTTGGTTATTTATAAAAGAGCCGGGTAATCCGGCTCTTTTTACTGCAAAATTTTTTCCAAATCATTTTGAGCATCTGTAATCTGGTTTATTACATATGATTTCATAAATTGTGTCATAACAGCAGGATTTATAATTGTTGGAGGACAATTTGAAAGATAAATATTTTGCGCACCTTGTTCTTTCAAACTTATCATAATTGATATGGTATTTGAGTCGCATTTTGTAACGAAAAAAACGATTTTGTCTGATTTTACAGGTATTTTTTCAAATAGCATATTTAAAATTTTTAGTTGTAACGGAAAATTGTTTGCAATATTCAAATATAAAAGATTTTCGCATTTATAATCATAGGAAAAGCTGACTGCAAAACAGTTTTTCGGCATTAAATTCAAAAATTTATTAAAATATTCAGCCTGTTCCTGTGTATAATTTGACATACCAATGATAAAAAGCCGGCTAATTGTACCGGAATTAAATCTTTCGGATAATGTGTCAATTATATTTTTTATTTCGTCAAAATCAAATCCAACAGTAATTGGGCTTTTTTTCCGGCCTTTTGAAAAGCCTTTTGCAGATTTAGCCGCTGTCAAAACCTGTTCAAAATTGTAATCATTTATTTTAACTACGCCTTTAGGAGCAATATCGCAAGTTGAAAACAATCTTCCTCGAATAAGATACTCAATATTCTGGGCAGCATGTTTTGTCAGGACAATAGCACCCGGAAAAGTCGCAAAATCCAGTATACAGTCATCCGTTGACGAGCCAAAATGCCCTTTTAGATTTTCAAATTCCTTGAATTTTTCGTATGCATGACTTATCAATAGATCACCGTGAGTGTATATATCAATTTTTTCATTCTTAAAATAAGATAAAATCTTTTCTAGCTCACACAAACTGGAGCCGGATACAAGTATAGCTTTTCCCGGCTGTGTAGATAGTGAAACCGCTGTTTTGACGACTTTGCCAAAAGTTTTGCGCTGAATTTCTTCCCGCATTTTCCAAAGTACTAAATCGCATTTTGAAAGTTTTGCAATTAATATTTTTGCTTTATTAACGGGAAATAGGCCGTAGTTAAATATATTCAAGGCAGTGACAATTATATCGGAGGCTTGATTATTCATAATTCCATAATCAAATAATTTGTCCATACTCAGCGCAACACTTTTTACAGCTACAAACAAAATTTCTGAAAAACATTTTTGAATTGAATTCATTTTTTTATTTTTGTTAATTATAAGCCTGTGCCCCAGTGTGAGCACATCTGATAACGCCATATTTGGCGACAATTTTAACATTAATTTTATATCTCTGCATTTTATATTTTGTGCTTCGCAGTGATTTTTGAATTTTTGTTTAAGCCTTATTAAATTATTGTAATTATCGGCTATAATATCCAACAGCTGTTCATCCTGATAACCGGTAGATGATATTAAACTTGAAATGCCAGAGATAATTGTCTTTTTTATTTCACTACAGTCAACATTATGTTTTTCAAGTTTTAAGACATAATAACACATTGTTCTAAATATTATGAGCATTACCTCCTGAAAAGAAGATATTGCCGGAAAAATTGAACACATGCCGCGTCCCGAACATTCGTTATACTCATATAAATTATTTTTATTATAGTACATTTTACGCCTTACAAAGTTTTTAAATAGTTGATAATATCGTCAGACTCATACATTTTTACATTATTTTTTTTATCATACATAAACGGAACCTGCTCACGTCTGCCAAATTCAAGAAGTTCATTATAATTTTCAGGATCGCTAACATCACGTTTTTCAATTTCAATATTATGTTCAGCACAATAATCCAGAACCTTTCGGCAATATGGACATGTTTCAAGAATAAATAATTCAATCATAATTTCCTCCGCAAAAATATTATAATTTATGCTGCAAATATTAAATCCCCGTATTGTATAATATTCTTGCATAAGAGAATTTTTTATACTAAACTTTGAGATATGAAAAACATTCTGGTAATATTCGGCACGAGACCGGAAGTAATAAAACTTGCGCCGGTCATAATAGAACTTAAGAAACATAATTATAATGTTGTGATTTGCAATACAGAGCAGCAAAAAGAACTTTCCAATCAAACGCTTGAATATTTCGGTTTAAAGGCAGATATAAATTTGGACTGCATGAGAGAAAATCAATCTTTAATATCAGTACAAAGCCGAATTTTGACGGCATTGGACAAAGTTTTTGAGGAAAATTCATTTGATGCAACAATTGTGCAAGGCGATACAATGACGGTTTTGTGCAGCGCATTGGCAAGTTATTACAAAAAAATTCCCGTATTTCATGTTGAAGCGGGACTGCGTTCATATGACATTTATGAGCCTTTTCCTGAAGAAATTATGCGTCAGATGACAACCCGTGTTGCCGAACTTAATTTTGCCCCGACTGAAAAAAATAAACATGCTCTTTTAAAAGAAAATGTTTCACCAGATAAAATTTTTGTTACCGGAAACACTGTAATTGATGCGCTTTTTTGCCTTTCTGATAAAATTTTGGACAGTGCTGCTGAATTTTTTGAAAGAAATAACGTAAAAATTGATGATAAACTTGTACTTATAACCGCACATAGACGTGAAAATCACGGTACACGAATTGACAGAATAATCGACGCAATAGAATATCTTGCAAACGAATATTCTGACCACAGTTTTGTGATTCCGGTACATCCTAACCCTAATGTGCATGATAAAATTCATTCACGGCTCAGCAAATACCCTCAGATTAAATTATTAAAGCCGCTTGAGTACCCATATCTGGTGTATTTGATGAAAAATGCAAAATTAATTTTAACAGATTCCGGAGGAATTCAAGAGGAAGCACCGTCATTTGGCTGTCCGACACTTGTTATGAGATATGAAACCGAAAGGCAGGAAGGAATTGATGCGGGCGTTTCAATTCTGGTCGGAGCAGATTATGATAAAATTATTGATTTTAGCGAAGAAATTCTTTCAAAACCCAAAAATTTATCAAGGCTGCAAGCACAAAATCCTTACGGTGACGGTAAATCTTCACAAAAAATTGTGAAGATAATCAAAAATTATTTTGCTGATTAAAATATTTAAAAATTTTTCAAATACGCTATAGTCATAGCCCCTAAAGAGAAAAGATAACAACAGTACGTAACTTTATCTTCTCAAAAGCTCTTTATAGTTGCGTCTTGAACGTAAAATTGAGGAAGAACTGATATTTCCGTTAATCTTTGGCATAAGCGATAATTCTCTTTGGAAATTCCGATAAAGCTCAATTTCACGGTCTTTAATATCTTTTTTAATCATGAGCGAATTTTCATAATCCGTTATGGTTTTTGCAGATTTTATAATAGCTATTAAAATTGCAAGTACCGCAAATGACCAGATAATTTTTTCTGAAGGAAATCTTTCGCTTAATATAACCGGCCCGTTATCAGGTGTCTGCGACATTACAGTCGCTTTTGAAATATCTTTAGCCTGAATATATATTTTTAACTCATCCGGCGAAACATTTTCAACAATCAAGCCGCTTACATCTGCTGTACTTTTATATATAGCATTCACAGATTCTGATACTGTCACGCCTTTTACATCAAGAATAAGATTGTCGCTATTTTTTATCGTCTTTTTAACCTCCGGCATGTTGTCTGATTTTAAAATAATATTGTAGCCGTCATCAGTACCTTCAAGAAGCACGGTATGAAGATAATTATGCGATGCATTTGCCGCAAGTCCTATAAATAAAATTGTTAAAACTAAAATTATTCTTTTCACAACTATCCCCTAGTCTTTATTTTATACTAAAGCTTTATGCACAATATATCATCAATCCAAAGGTTTATTTTCTGATAAATCAAAGGTTTTAGATTTTATGTTAACTAATGTTACAAAAAGTATTCATGCTGAAATCAGTGAAAACAATAAAACTTTATATATATAAGCGAGGAGTGAAAATGATAACATTATCAAAGCCAACAAAAACTGACAGAGCATACAATGCGGAAGCGCAAAAACCTGCGGAAGCCGTAGAAACAGCAGGCTCATTGGCAATGCTTTTTGAAAACGGTTTGATGACTATGGGACAGTATGATGAATTTATATCAAACAATCCGTTTGCGGTAGATTACAGTGCCTACGCAACATTTGAAGGTGATGATTCAATAGCAATGGGCGGATTTTTAAGCAGTTTTTCAAATGCAGTATCAACACTTGGCGGCTTTGCAGGAGGAGGATTTTCGAGCGGATTTTCAGCAGGAAGCTGCGGCGGATGTTCTTCCGGCGGCGGGTTTTCATCAGTTTGTTAATAAAAAAAATACAACAAAGAGCGGTTATAAAAACCGCTTTTTGTTGTTTTAATTATCATATGGAGAAAAAATATTACGTCTACATACTGCTTACCGAAAGAAATACACTTTATTGCGGCTATACGGATGACATAAAAAAACGTTTCAAAGCACATTTGGAAGGTCATGGTGCAAAATATACACGAGCAAATAAACCGGTAAAAATTCTCTGGCAAAAAGAATTTGAGACCAAATCTGATGCCCAAAAAGAAGAATACAGGATTAAGCATCTTTCACGCGCGGAAAAGATACATATGATGGATATCACAAGCAGGAATAACTGTGGCATGGAAAATACTTAATCATATATTTCCCGAAAGACTAAAACAGCTTTATAGGTTCTTTGATTTGCAGGCGGCAATCGTGAGATAAATCTTTACATATATCATATTGCACAAATTCGCCGCAATAAGTCGCACTCTTTATATAGCCTGTTGTGCACGCTGCTCGACGGAAATTCGCATCCTTCAGCAGCAGCCTTACCTCGCGTTTACCACCCTCAAACACATCGTACATTACGTTCGCGCTCAAATGCTCCTTATTCGTTCCGCCCGACGGCTCATCATCTTTATAGGCAGGGATTACCTTCCCGCTTTTCAATAAATAAAACGGAAATACGTCTTTCCACAATTCACTCTTGCCTGAATTCCCGTTTACGTCTACATATATTATAAAGCCCTCACGGTCATTTTCATCCACTGCGTCTGATAAGTCAGGTATAACACCCAAATCTGATCCAATATAAACCTTTAAACCGCTTGCCATAACAATATTCGGTGTCAAGTCTTCAAATTTTTCACCGCTTACCTTGTTTTGCACTGTTTCCGGTGTTACGCTGCAATCGTCCTGTTTGATGTTATAGTCTTCTTTTATATTATGGCACAATATCTCATTATATGTATCCAGTAATTCCTCATCTGACGGTGGTTCTTCTTCCATAGGAGTATAACATACCGCGTATGCAGTAGAATTGTTACGATCAGAATGAGAATCACCGCCACTGCCTGTAGAACTTGTATAAATAGCTGCATAATCTTTACCAGTTTCCCTGTCAAACCAAAATGCAGTATAATCCTGAACACAATCATATTCCTCGTGAGTAGTTCCGCTCATACAAGTTGCTACGTACTTTCCGGGATTAATTAAATTCAACTTTTCCAGAGCTTCTCTATCTTCTTCTGTTGCATAATGTACAAGATCAAAAACCGGCATTATTCCGTATGCATCCGGTATATGTCCATCACAAGCCTTTACAGCACCTGCATAATAGTCCTGTTCATAATAACAGTCGTTCAATATGTCACCGTATTCAGCCAGCATTTCTTCACATTCACTTTTACTGACAGGTGTAGGAATAAATGCAGGCTCTGTTATACATTGGCCGAAATTTTCCACTATACACGGACTTTCAGGTTCTTCCAACGGTGTGTTTAATACTGTTTGCAATATATTTGCAGACATATCTTTTAGAGCCTGATAGCCCATCCAGTATGAAGCGTAAGTTGCCTTACCCATTTTGTTTAATGTTATCGGAAGCGTTATACCTACTACTACGGCTATTGCCACAAGCGCTACCAAAAGCTCTGCAAGCGTAAATCCGCTTTT
>CALUQQ010000041.1 GCA_944322955.1 Candidatus Gastranaerophilales bacterium | reverse complement strand
GGAACTGCGAAAAAGCGGCTTGAAGGGGGAGTATAGGCGTTCTGAATATTTTGAAAAACTTACGACAGTTGGAACTCCCGTGCGTGGAGAATATCACCGCCCGATAGAATATTATCATAACCTTTTTCTAAGGAACGGCTTTCAAATAGAGCAGGTAACCGAAGGGGACGGCGTAGATGCGGACACACTTATGCCGATTTCCGAGCATCTCATTTTTGTTTGTAGAAAGGTGATGCGGGTTAAGCAATATAAGGATTGCACATTGCTGATAAAAACCAATCCGATGGAGTGGCGGTCGATTTATAAAAATGTGTGTCATATTGTAAATTCCTTGGAAAAATTCGGGCGTTTTGAACATCGAGTAGCGATTGCTGATTTGAGTGGGATTGCGGAGAGAGCGAGGCGGTACGATTCCGACGACGAGGAAAAACTCAAAGAAGCGCTATTATTGGCAAGAAAGAACGGTTTGATCGATGAAATCCTTTTTGCTGAGGACAACGATATTGAGAAGGAAAATATTTACTGTAAATATTTTGGTGTAAAGTCAAAAGCCGGACATTCCTCTAATGGACAGGGCTTATACGCAACATTGTGTGCTTTTGAAAAAATCAGTACAAAATATGTATTCCAGACAGACAGCGATATCCTCTATTATATAAATGCCGACGTTGTACAGAAAGGGATTGATGCGCTGAAGGTAGGTGCGGTGACCGTATCGCTTGGGATTGCAAGGTCTGTTTCAAAAGGGATTGTATATGGTGCGCGGGTTGAGGTACGGACATGTCTTTTGGCTCTGGATAAATTGAAGACACGGTTGCCGCTGCCGAATCAAATCATACAAGGACAAGTACAACTTCCATGGCATAGAAGTCTGGATCTCGTACTTGGCGAAAAAGAGAGCGTTCGTTTTGCAGATCGCGATGCGTGGTTTATTCACCCTGAAAATCAAAGTAAGGAGCAAAAGAACTTTTTAGCGACTGTTACAGAGCGTATCGAAACCGGTTGGTTCTGTTCGGGACAGGATGAGCAAGTCAATTTGAAGGGAGCGCGAGGTGAATGGGGACAAAAAACAAATGCCGATGTAGTAGTATATATCCGCGGTTATAATACGCCGTGTGAAAAACTGAAACGTCTGTTTGATAGCTTGAAGCGACAGACTTTTCAGCGTTTTGATATTGTCTATATTGACGATGCATCCACAAATGAGAGCGCGGATTATGCAAGACTGCTCTTGCGCTATGATTTGTATTTTGCGGGGCGAACTGTGACCTGTTGGAATGATGCAAATGTGGGTGAATTGGATAATTTTGTCTTCGCCATGCAAAACATGGTGATAAACAGAAATGCCATTGTCATAAACGTTGATAACGATGATTATTTCGTCAACGACAGAGCCATAGAGATCATTGTCAAAAAGTTTTTCGAAGGCGCTGAAATAACTTGCGGTAATTGCGTTCGGTGGGATAAACCGCTCAAGCGTTATCATGTATATTCGTTTGATAAAGTTTGGGAGAGGGACGGAGACAATATTTGGCTGCATCCGAAATGTTTCAGAAGATATTTATTTGACTGCATCGACATTGACCATGATTTAAAAATTGACGGAAAATATGTGGACGTAAATACAGACTTTGCATTCATGTTGCCTATGATACAAAAGGCAGGGCGGAAAGAATTTATCGAAGAAATTTTATATTACTTTGAACCGAGTTTGGAGAATAACATGCGAACGGGGAAATACAGCAAACAGTATAAAGCAGAGGTCAAAAAAAGACTTTTAGAAAAGGCAAAGGAGAGAACTCATGGAAAAAGATAAAAAACTTTATGAGTTTAACTCATTGGAATTTCTTAACGCTGGTGTCGACGAGATATATTACAGAAAAAAACATTATATATCCGGAAAAGATACAATGTTTTTGAAAAGCATGATGGCGGGAAAGATTCTTCAATTTGAGCGGATGTGCAGATATGTGTACTATTCGGACATTCGTATACCGGAATCATGTTATGACCGGGTATTCAAAGAGCAGTTCCCCTTTTTATATGAGCGATTTCATGGTAAAGAATATTGTTTGATATGGAAGGGGGAGAAAACTTCGATAAACGGTATTGCTTATTTTACAAGACTATTAGAGCATATTCGAAACATCAATCTACATGCAGTTATTTCCTCTCCGCTAACTGTTGAAATGCGGATAGATCCTGCCTTTATCGATGAATTTCCAAAAGTCTCCGAAAATGTCATTTACCATAAAAATGGCATTTTGACGATCGCCGGAATGCTTATAATGGTATTTTCTGTCATGCGGTCAAATCCTCATGGTAGCAAGGAGAAGGCGGATATAGATAACGAACTGAAGAAGAGTGTCAATTATTTTTCCAATATATGGGGCAATGCAATTTGGGGAATCGAGCGCAAAAATCAAAATACGCGAGAGTTGTACGAATACCTCCAAGGGATTTTTCGTACAAATTATGAAGTTGAAATAAGAGAACCTGCCGTCACTGATGATGTTCTCGAAATGGTTTTTGGAAGTTTATATTCCGATGTGGTAACAGTAGGTGACAATGATAAATTATACTTTTCACTCGACCTTTCAGCAAGGGAACACGCCCCGTATTTCGGGGTAACAGGGAACATACGTGAAGAGGACGGCAGATGTTTTCTTACTATTGATAAGGGCAGTAATATCGGTAAATGTTTTTCTGATAATTATGAACTTCTAATAGAAGATAAAACAGCCTTTATGAAATTGTGTAACTGCGTCCCGCCATTTTTGGCTGTTGCCTATTTATATCATAACGGCATAGACCGTTTGTCCGAGTTGAATATCGGTGATATCGAAAAGGTTAAAAAATTAAACAGACCTAAATTTTATTGCAATAAAGATATAACAATACTATGCTACGGAACACGATATGCAGATATGCGTGAAATAAATAAAAGTCTTACTGAAGGCATGTTGCGTTTTCTTCTTCGGTTTGAAAATGACTTGATTTTTTGGCTGGATATTCCGGTTTATTCTGGTTATTCCAAGCTGGCCGAGGTACTTGGCAAGTTAAGACTTTCCGATGAAGTAAAATCAAAAGTGGTAGCGATCCGCAATTTTTGCGCGCACTACGGAATGCTTAATAATTTTCATAATACCGATAAAAAGAACGGATATTATATAGATATTTCATTTATCATAAAAACAATTTATGGTTTGATTGACGAATTGGATGAATATGGATACCCTGAGATCGCGCGAAGTGTGAGAATTGGTTTTCATGATAAAGTGATAAATCATTTGATTGGAGTAAAATATAAGCGGCTCTTTGAAAAGTCATTATCCATGTTTTCTTCTCCCCAAAGTCAAATTATTCGGTTGATCAATGATTTTAATCGTTCATGGGGATCGGTTGAAAATTCGGTTATCGACGCTGGAGCGGAAAATATTCTTATGCAGGCAAAGTTGCTGTTTAGTTTTTCAAATAAACAGCCGATATATCCGAATCATGCCAATAAATTTTTGTTTCACGATCTTACTTTGATATGTGTTGAATGTGAAGGCATTCAATTCAGAGGGGTTGAAGTGCCGCAGTCTAAGTTTATGTTTTTCAGAATAGGATCAAAATATCCCGATGTATTTTCGATTGGCAATAAAAAGGTATCGTTGGAACTCGTGTCGGAACAGAAAGAGGGATTAGTAAAAAAGTTATTTTATAAGGCGGTGCAAAATGAAGCGTAAGGTGGTAGCAATTATCGGCGATA
>CALUQQ010000040.1 GCA_944322955.1 Candidatus Gastranaerophilales bacterium | reverse complement strand
GTATCAGTTGTAAAATCAAAATTAATATCAATAGCTTCAAGCATAAATACCTCCATTACACCGATTGTAAATCAAAAATATTATTTCAAAAACTTACTTTATCTTTATCTCTTAGATAATTTGGGATATCTCAAATTGCAAGCAAAAATAAAATTGCACTTTTTTGCACTTTATTGCACGGGGCTAAAATAGGCTTTGTGAGTAGGATAGACCCTGAAATAAATTCAGGGTGACAGAATTTTAGTGCAATTTATTGCAAGAAAAGAGTACTTTAGTGCAAAAAATGTCCCCTACATCTCAATACTAAAAAACAGCCTCAAATCGACTGTGTGTTTGATTTTTTATTAAATTCTCGCCGTCTCAATGTCCCAGAAAACTATTAGAAGCACGCAGGTATAGGGATTTGTGCATTAAAAAAGAACGCATTTGCGTTCTATATTTGGTGGAGACGGTGGGACTCGAACCCACGTCCAAAACGGATCAACATAAACCTCTACGTGCGTAGATACCAATTTTCTCGGCTAATTCAGGAAAGTATCACAACCCTTAAATCAGCCAGAGTATTTTTTCCGGAAATACTTAACCTTTAATGGTTATCTTGATACGTCTACCATCATCAACGTACTGCGTCTTGCATAAGTGGACCCCAAAAGCCGGCAAGCTGGGCTATTGAAGTGGCTGACTGCGCTTAGGCAGCAAGAGCATAAGCTCTTGAAAAATCAGCTTTAATTACGTTGTCTTTAGCATTTAATTTGCTATGCTCGTTGATAACCGAGAACAGCGCTCGGACACGCAGCTTATATTCATCATCATCCTGTCTAATCCAAAACGTCCCCTTGTCAATGTTCAGTATATACATTATAACCCTATTCCATAAAATTTCAAGTCCTCTGTATTAAGGATTGTAAATATAAATTTGTATTCCTTCAAATTTACTTATAGCATATGATTTAGGCAAACAAGGTTTTGTTTTATAAAATTTTTTATTAAAGAAAATAATGAATCATGTCGTAAACAGGGTATATAGAAGGTTATGATGTGTAATACGAAAGGAGAAAACTCATGCCAGGTTCTGATAACTATGATTTTACTACTAATTGGAATGGTAAAAAACCTGTACAGCCGCCAAAAAATTATGTGGAGATAACTCCTGAACAGCAGGCAGAAATTGACAAAGCTAATGCAGCAGCAGCTGAGGCTGCGAGAAATTCTGAGGCGCTCCAACAAGGTTTGAGTAATAAAAAACCTGATCTGGGTAAAGGTATTTCTATACAAAACTCTAAAGTTGAAAACATTGAGGATGTGGGCAATGGCAAAGTTAAGATCACTTATAAGGATGGTAGTGTTATCTATACATTAGAGCCTTCAGGAGAATATGCGCAAATTTCTCCTTCTAAAGTTCGTTGGTCTGACAAAGTCGATGAACGGGTGCGTGAGTTGTCGGGTGGTCATATTACTGAGTTTACACGAGGCGCTGGCTTTATGGCAACTGTTGGCACTTTGTTCGCAGGTGGTTACGGCTTACTTGTTAAAGCTGCAAAAGCTGTACAAGCTGCAGTAACAGGAGCAAAAGCAACAACAGCACTTTCTGCAGGTGTTCTTACTGCCACAGCGTGTACTAAAGAGAATAGTCTATTGTCTCCACCAGAAGCAACACTTGAATGGTCCAGCAAAGAGCAGGCCCAGATGGTTATAGATATGTTAAATAATCCTGAAAATGTAAAATTTTTGAATAATGAGAATTATTCTTGGGATTCTGATACTATGACATTTACAGACAAAAAAACAGGAAATTCATATGACTTGAGTACAAAAACTCTTGATAATGTTGATTTTGAATACGGTTTTGATGTAAAAGAAGGAGATAGGGTAAGCCCATTCATAAAATTAGGTACTGATACAGATCCCTCACCAGATGTTGATAACAGGTTGAAACTTTATATAAATACTGAGCCGCTTGTAGATTTAACCGGTAAGAATGTGGTTGACTATATCAAGATATTTTATAACGGTGATATAAAATCAAAAGATGGAATTGTAGCTGCATTCGAAGCTAATGGCGATAATGCGCAAGTGGCCTTTGGCGATAAGTTAGAATTGCCTTTAGACCAGAAAAAAGATTTAACGGCTCCGGATATCATTAGTTATATTAATTTGATAGGTGATGATCTCAAGACATCTGACAATATTGCTTATGATTTTCGTTCGGATAATAATTCAAATGCGCAGGTGAGATTTGAATTTGGTAAAGGGCTTGTACACAATATAGGTGATGATGTAAGTCTGGCTCCGGAATCTCCTACAGCTAAATTGTCGGCAATGTTGGCAGAGGTTGGATTTAAGGATAAAATAACTGAAGTAGCTGAAGACGGTAAATCCGTTAAAATTGCAATGAATTTTCAAACAAGCGAGGATATATACGGTTCGGCGGCTACTCCTCTTTGGAAGGGTATTAAAGTTGACTTCGCAGCCAGTCCTGATACAGATCTTAAGAGCCTTACCTCAGGCAGCCCGAAGGTAACTATAACACTTGGTGATAAACAGTTTACTGGTGAATTACAAAATGTAAAAGAAGGTGAATTTGACCTTCAAGTTTATGGCAACACTAAAAAAAATGACGCTGGCGGACTTTATCTTAAAAATGAAAACGGCACTGAAATTTATATTCAGCGCGAAGAAAATTTTGACTTAGGGTTTAACTATTCAGGTTATGAACATTACGCTCCTTATGATGAAAGCTATGTCATTTATGTCAGAGATGGTGATACCTTTAAGGAACGGTATATAATGGCCAATCCGGAGGATGGTACAACTTCAATCGGTTTAATTGACAGAACCGAAATGGGGACACAAGAACAATTTGTTACGAGCCAACCGTCTCAGAATATCTTTGATACAAAAGGTGCAATCGAAGCAGACAACTACTACATTGAAAAAGAAACAAACTTGAATACTGCCTATGATCAAGCAATTACCTACTACAAAAACAAAGAAATAAATCTGGACACTGCTTATAAAAATGCAAATGAAAATTACAAATATTTTAACAAGGTAGACTTGAAAACAATTGCAAATGTAGAAATTCCATAAAAAGAGCCCTTAAAGGGCTCTTTTTATGTTATAATTTTGGTATGAAAAAAACACTTGCTCAATTTGTACAGGAAAAGAGGGATAATCTCGGGCTTTCTCCAAAAGGTTTGGCCATAAAGTCAAATTTGGAGTTGGGTTTGATAGAAGATATTGAAGCCGGAAAAGAATTGTTTTTGTCTGTAACTGTTAGACAAAATCTCGCAAAGGGGCTTAAATGTCATCCCGAAGAGATAAGAAGGTTGGAAAAAGATTTCCGAAATGATTTTGTATCTCTACAGGTTATAGACAGCCTGAAAGATTTGATATTAAACGGCGCAGGCGGCTTAAAATGTCCCAAATGCGGTGCGCCTTTGGTCACAAAAGTTGAAAGAATGTATGATTTGGAAGATAATTTGGTTTTGCACCCTAAAGCTCACTGTTCCAAATGTGTTTTTCAAATTCATTAAAAAAAACACCCCTTTTGGAGTGTTTTTTTTAAATTATTCTTCTTCATCTTTTGTAAGTGGTTTATCACTTAAAAGTTCTTTTATTTCTTCTGCTGTGATAGCATTTGCCTTAACATTAACGTAGTGTTCTTCTGACGGTGGGTACATTTCTGTCTCCGGTGTTATAAATCCTACCATCAAAATGTTGTTTCCTGATTCGTTTTTGTCCAGATAACCTCTTGTAATTGAGCTTCTGTAAGCATATTTGCCGACACTGTCACCTGACATTATCTTAGGATATACATGGAGTGAATCTTTTCCGTTAGAATGGATAAAAGATTTGTAACCGTCTTCGTTAAACATCAAACCACCGGCGTTATCAAGTGTTTTGCCGTCTTTTGTAATAATGGTTATGTCGCCGGGGTTTACTTTTGTAATTCTTAAATCATTTTTTACAGAATCAGCTAGAACATAATCATAGCGGGTTTCGTTTTCATCTGATAACGGAAGATTTAATTTTATTTCTTCTGGACGGTTGTAGAACCATTCTCTTTCACCTTGAACGTAATTTAAAGCTTTATTTGATTTATCATTGTCTAATCCTTCAACCGGTACGTCAAGATAATCATTAAGCCAGGTTAAAAGAGAGTCTTGTACTTCCCAATCAATTTTTGGCTGTTCATCTTTATCAGGCGGGCATGGCGGATAATAAGGCACCTCAACACCTGCTATTGCTATAACGTTAAGCTCGTCGCAAGATGTTGGAAGCGTGGCTACCGGCACCATGAATAATGCGGCCGCAACAGGTCCGGATAATTTGCTCATAAAACCTTTTGATTCCGTATGTTCTGCTGCCGGAATCTCTTTTTTAGGTGCTTTTTTGTCGTTTTTTCCTTGAAAATGTACATTACTGAATGAATTTATTGCATTTACTTGCATAATGATGCCTCCTGATTGATTTAAAAAACAAACATAAAAGTACTTGCTAATTCAACAAATCAACATTTACATTTGTTTACAATTTTTACTATTAGTACTGTGCGAGTTTTTCACGTACGAGTTTTTCGATTTCATTCAGAATATCGGGGTTAGCCGCGAGAAATTCTTTTGCTTTATCTCTGCCCTGTCCCAATTTTTCGTCATTGTAGCTAAACCATGCGCCGGCTTTTTTAACAATATCAAGATTAACCGCAACGTCAAGAATATTGCCGATTTTACAAATACCTTTGCCAAAAATAATATCAAATTCGGCAGTTCTAAAAGGCGGTGCGACTTTGTTTTTTACGACTCTTACTCTGACGTGGTTTCCGACATCTCCGTCTTCTCCTTTAAGACCTTCGACACGTTTGATTTCCATACGGACGCTTGCGTAATATTTTAACGCATTACCGCCTGTTGTTGTTTCCGGATTCCCGTACATAACACCGATTTTCATTCGCAACTGGTTGATAAAAATTACGGTTGTATTGGTTTTTCCTATAATACCGGTTAGTTTTCTTAATGCTTTTGACATTAAGCGGGCTTGCAGACCCATCTGCTGATCTTCCATAGAGCCTTCAATTTCAGCTTTCGGAACAAGTGCTGCTACGGAATCCACAACCACAACATCAACAGCACCTGATCTGACAAGTTCTTCCGTTATATCAAGAGCTTGTTCGCCTGTATCCGGTTGTGAAATTAATAAATCATCAATTTGAACTCCGAGGTTTTTGGCATATTCAGGGTCAAGTGCGTGTTCTGCATCTACAAACGCCGCAATCCCGCCGCGTTTTTGACACTCAGCAACAATATGCTGCGCAAGTGTCGTTTTCCCGGAACTTTCAGGTCCGTAAATCTCTATTATACGGCCGCGTGGAATTCCGCCGATACCAAGCGCAATATCAAGCGCCAGTGCTCCTGTCGGAATTGCATCAACATTTACTGTTGCTTTGTCCCCGAGTTTCATTATTGAGCCTTTGCCAAAATCTTTTTCAATTTTTTCTATGGCTAGTTTTAATGCTTTGTTACGTTCGTCTGTGTTTGTTGTTAGTTCTTCTTTTACGGCCATTTTTAATTCCTTTGTTTATTCAAAATTATTCCCAAACGTGGCGTTCTTTTTTCTTGTATAAGCCTAAACCGATGTGTTTGTAACTGTTTAGATCATTTTTTAATTGATAAAGTTCTTTATTTAGGTCTATTATTTTTTGTTTTAAGGTCTCATTATCTGTTTTGCAGCGGATAAGTTCAACAACAACTTCGTCCATGCCTTCCAGTTTTTCGTCAATAACTTTTGCTATTTTGTCACTGAGGTTTGTTTCCATATTTTTTATGGAAGTCAGAATATTCGCCACTGCTGACACGGGTTTTTCGACAGGATAGGACATTGTTTTTTGTGCTTGAATTTTTCTTAAATTTTTCACTTCATCGTATGAAAAATATGTTTGTCCTTTTGAATTTTTTTTGGGCAAAATAGATGCCCGCTTGCAAAGTTCAACGATTTCTTTGTTATCTGCATTAAGAATATTTCGTACTTGCTGCGGCGATAAAGTTTTTGCTCCTGTGTCTTCCATTTTTGTATCCCTCAAATTTTCCCCACTTATATTTTATTAAATTTACAAAAAAAAGACAAATAATTATAAATATTCTTGTTACATCGCTTAATAAAACCAGCAAATTTAATGTCGAATAAATCGTAACAAATTAATGAGCCCCTCTGACGAAGGGCTCGTTCCTTATTTGTTACTCAGAATCAAACGGCTTTTTGTACTTTGCCTGCTCTTAAACAAGATGTGCAGACTTTAATCCTTTTTGTTTGACCGTTAACCACTGCTTTTACTGATTGCAGGTTTGGTTCTTGAGTATGTACAATTTGTTTATGCGAAAATGTTAACTTCGCTGCTTTAATCGGCTTTTTGCCGCAAATTTCACATTGTTTTGACATAATTTTATTCCTTTTCTAGCTAGTTGTGTATTTTTATAATATATTAAAAATTTAAATAATCAAGTGACATGTTAATTTAGGTTAAGCGAATCAGCGGATTTTTCGGGCGAGTGAAAGTCCGGTCGGAAGTTCTAAAATTACATTTTCATAATCCTGATGGCGGTTTATTGCATCAATGAAAGCTTGAGTTTTTTCTTTGTGCGAAAGAATATTGTCACAGCATATAAATCCGTTTGCTTTTAGGTGAGGATGTATTAGATTGAAATAATCCACGTATTCTTTTTTATTCGCATCTATGAACGCAAAATCTATTTTGAAATTTGGAGGCAGTTCTTTTAATACATCACATGCAGAACCTTGTACTATTGAAATTATATCGTCAATACCGCAGGCTTTGAAATTTTCACTTGCAATTGAAAATCTTTTTTCCCAATATTCAATTGTCATAAGGTGTCCGCCTGTTTGTTGCAGTGCTTTTCCGAGCCAAATTCCGGAATACCCGTTCGATGTGCCTATTTCAAGCGCATTTGTACAACCGGCTGTTTTTATTAATGTGTAAAGAAATTCTCCCGTAACTCTTGAAATGTTCCAGAAATTTTTTTGTGTTTTTTCAAGTCCTGCAAGTATATTTTCGGTTGTGTCATCAAAATATTTTTTCATTTGTTGATTTTTGTCACTCTGTCAGTTACAACTATTGCTCGTACGGGAGTTTCTATTGCGCTTGCCTTTATAACTAATTTTTTGGTCATATCAAGAACACAATAAACTGAGGCTTTTGTATCTGTAATTATTGCAAGATTTGTTCCGTCTATTTGGTTTATATTTGTGGAAAAACCGTTTGTGTTTAAATATATCAAATCGGTTATTTCATCTGTTTTTGTATCAACTGCCTGTAAAACATTCCCTTGCGCGCTGAGTATAAACAAATTATTTTTATATGCAAGCATATCAACTGGTTTTTCTGCGATTTCAACTTCCGCAATAAGTCCGTTTGTATCATAATCTATTATTGCCAGATGGTTTTTGGTACGGCTTGTTATGTATAATTTGTTATTAGTAAAGGCTATTTTTGAAACATTGGGGAATTTGCCGATGTCTTTTAGCATATAATTATTATCAAGTTCGATTGCCCAGATTTCATTTGTTTTTTTATCACAATAGAAGATTTTTGTACCGTCATTGCTGAGGGTTAGTCTCTCACACATGCCGTTTATTTTAATTTGTTTTGACAGAGTCATTGTTTCAAGATTAACAACATAAATGCTGGAATCTTCAGGACTTGATACATATGCGAGATTTTTTTCATTATCTGTTAAAATTTCATCAGGTCTTGATGTGAAAAGGATTTCTTTTATGACTTCTTCATCAGCCAGTGAGATTACATTTAAGGATGTGCTGCCGAAAGAGGTTACAAGTAGAAACTGATTTTTGTATCCTTTTATGCAATTTGGTACATAGTTTTGTGAAAGTGCATAAGCGGGTGCTTTGCTGTCAGAATTTATTACCTGAATATTTTTTGAATACCCGGTTGCGACATAGAAAGTCTTGTTTTTAAGTTCAGGAACAGGCGTAACTGTTGTTTGTGCGTTCAAATGTTTTACCTGCGGCACGTTTGTTTTTAAAGTGGAAGTTTTGGCAAGCGATATGTCAAGATTTCCTATTATACCTTTTAAAGTTTCAGGAATTTCAAGTCCTTTTGGTACAAGCATGTCTTGCGGCAGAAGTCCGTTTCGGATTTCATCCGGAACATCTGTAGGGGCTATCAAGGTTTTTGCGCCGTCTTTATTGGTTATAACTTTTAAAAGTACATAGTTATTGTTGAAAATTACTGCGTCAGGTTTGTCTTTTAAAGTTTTGCCGGCCGGAATTGTTGATTTTATATCTATTTTTTCAACCTCAAGCTGTTTTGCCGGAAATAAAGGAAGATAAAGTGTTGTATCAGGTAAAATAATTACTCCGTCAAATCTGAATTGGGTATTCGGAAAAGCGTTATTGATTGTGTTTTGCAAATCAGCAGGAATTTTGGCGGCAAAGGAGATATTTGCCGTGAAAAATATTAACAATACCATGAGTAATAATTTACGCATTGTTAAATACTCCTTTAACTTTAGATACAAATGATTCTTCAGGTTTTTTGTTTGTATTAAGTTCAAACAATCTGCGGTATAGATTTCTTTCTTCATCAGAAAGACGGGTCGGAGTTTTTACCGTAACAACAACAATGTGATCTCCTCTTTGAGATGGCCTTGAAATTACAGGGACTCCGGCGCCTTTTATTTTTATGGTATTGCCGCTTTGAATTCCGGCTTGAATTTGAATTTTTTGTTCTCCGTCAAGTGTTTTGATTGTAATTTCATCGCCCAAAACCGCTTGCGCCGGTGAAATTTCAACCATTGAAAATACATTAAGTCCGTCACGTTGAAAATATTTTGACGGTTTTACATGTAAAACTACAAACAAATCTCCGGCGGGTCCGCCGTTTGTCCCGGCATCACCTTCCCTTGATACGCGGATTTTAGACATATTATCAACGCCTGCAGGAATTTTTATTTCAATTTTTTTCTCTTTGGCAATTCTTCCGTGACCATTACAAACAGGGCAAGGTGTTTCGATTTTTTGACCTGTTCCGTGACAATCAGGACATACACTTATTTGTGTGAATGCCCCCAGAGGTGTTCTTGCAACGGTTTGGACCTGTCCTGAGCCATGACATGTTCTGCAAGTAACAGGTTTTGAACCTTTTGCTGCTCCCGTACCTTTACATTCAGTGCATGTCTCAAGATGGTCAAATTTTATTTCTTTAGACGCACCAAAAATTGCTTGTTCAAATTCAATTTCAATATCCAATCTTAAATCATCACCGGGCTGCGGTGCATTCGGATCCGGCATTCCCCCTCCGAATCCGAAACCCATGCCTCCGAAAAACGAATTAAAAATGTCGTTTAAGTCGCCAAATCCACCAGCAAACGGGCCGCCGGTATCAAATCCTGCATTTTTTAAGCCGTCTTCTCCAAAACGATCATATGTGGCGCGTTTATTATCATCCATTAAGGTTTCATAAGCTTTGCCCAGCTCTTTGAATTTTTCTTCGGCATCGGGAGCTTTATTTACATCAGGATGGTATTTTCGTGCCATTTTTCTGAAAGCTGACTTTATTTCATCTTTTGTTGCGTTTTTTGATACTCCAAGTATTTCGTAATAATCTGCCATTCTTCCTCAAATCATTTTGCTATTCGGCTGTTGCCACATTTACCAGTGACGGGCGCAGTACTTTATCCCCCATTTTATACCCTTTTTGAAGAACATTTATAATAGTATGTTCCGGGTGTTCGCTTGTGGGAGTTTGCATGACTGCTTCGTGGAAATTCGGGTCAAATTCTTTCCCTTCGGCTTCAATTTCTTCAAGGCCTAATTTTTGCAGTGTTTCCAATACTTGTTTATGTATCAGATTAAAACTGTCTTTAAGTTGTTTGCAGTCCTCAATATTTTCAAGTGCTTTTTCTCCGCGTTCAAAGTTGTCCAAAATTTCTGTCATTTTTTTAAGCGCATTTTCTGCACCGTATTTTAAAAGGCTTTCGTGTTCCTGTTCTTGTCTTTTTCTGTAATTGTCAAAATCGGCTGCAAGTCTTATATATTGCTGGTTTAAATTATCATATTTTTCTTGAAGTTCATTATTCCCCTGTTCGGAAAAGTTCTCTGTGCCGTCTTGTGCAGTGTTTTCTTCAGGTTGTTCCGAATTGATTTTTTCGGGTTCTATATCCTTTTTAAACGGATTGTTGTTGTGTTTGTGTGTCATAATTTTTTCCTCTTATATTTATATTATAAGTTAATAAAAGGAATATACAAGTTAAATTTATTATTTTTTAATATTTTTTTCTCGCAAAAAGCGTAAAAAAATGATAAGCGCTTCCGAAGGTTTTGTTTTCAAAAAAGCTTACAGTAAGGCCGCACAGCATGGGTAATATATAATAAGAATAAAGATTATCTGCATTGCCGTCAAGAATTTTCTTGGGATGGCAACACAGTTGTGAGTGAAATTAACTTTACCGCAGATTTTTCCGCTGTAATCATTTTTTATGTTATAATTGAATTATGAAAATTTTAGGCATAGATCCAGGAATGGCGATAGTGGGATACAGTGTTATTGATTTTGACGGAGAGAATGTAAAACTCTTACATTCCGGCTCAATTCAGACATCCAAAGATGACCGGGAATCCAAAAGATTGTTGGAAATTTTTAATGATATGACAACTATTGTCGAAAAATATCAGCCCGATGTCGCTGCTATAGAAAAGTTATTTTATTTTAAAAATCAGACAACGGTTATGCCCGTATCACACGCCAGAGGGGTCATCCTAACTGTACTGGAACAATTTGGCATACCGATTTTTGAATATACTCCTATGGAGGTTAAACAGGTTTTGACTGGCTATGGCAGAGCCGACAAAAAAGAAGTCGAACAGATGGTTAAGCTTGCGCTTGGTACGGAAACTCTGCCAAAACTTGATGACACAGTGGATTCAATTGCTATTGCAATCTGCCATACAAGGAGTAAATTATGAATAAAAAGGTATTGAAACAGGTTAGTTTGTTGAGTATATTTTTAGGCGCTGTATTGGGTGTTATAACGATTATTCCTTATTTGGGTGAAATTGCATTTTGGATTTTGATGTGCTTATCCTCAACTGTCGTAATTTTGTTTATGAAAAAGTTTAGTATGCTCAAAATTACATCTGTTCAGGAAAGCGCTGTTCTTGGCGCAATAATCGGGTTTATTTCTTTTGTGGGATTTTCGATATTTTACATCCCTATAATAATTGTACTTGCGCGATTTTTACAATATTATCCGAATTACGGAGTGTCAATGGCGTTGAATAATGCAAGTTTGGGCTTAATCATTGTACTTGTAATATTTATTGGGGTTTTGGCCGGAACTATTAATGCGTTTTCCGGATTTTTAACCTATTACGGTATAGATTTTTTTCAATTGATGAATAAAAAAGATGAAGAACATTTTAAGTTAAAGTGAGGAAATAATGACGGAATTTAAATCCAAAATAAGGACAATACAATGGCTGGATACTTTTTCAAGAATGGTTGATCAGACACTTTTTCCTTATGAATTCAACTATATTGATATAAAAACAGGCGATGAGATGTTTGCAGCAATAAAAACAATGATTGTCAGAGGAGCACCTGCAATTGGGATAGCAGGTGCGCATGGAGTTGTTTTGTATGCTCAGGAATTAAATAAACTGCCGCGTGATGAATTTATTAAAAAACTTCTTGAAAAAGCGGATTATATGACAACTTCCCGTCCAACTGCAGTTAATTTGATGTGGGCAGTTGATAAACAAAAAGAAATTATTAAAAATTCAAAATCTGACGTAAAAGGCATAATTGAAGAACTCAAACAAAATGCCATAAAGCTTGAAAATGAAGATATAGAGATTAACAAAAAAATCGGCGATTTTGGGGCGGAAGTTGTACCTAAAAGCGCAACGATTTTGACCCACTGCAATGCAGGCGCTCTGGCAACTGTAGGTTATGGAACAGCACTGGGAGTTGTACGTTCAGCATTTGCAAAAGATCCGACGATTCAGGTCTTTGCGGATGAAACCCGTCCCCGTCAGCAAGGTGCAAGAATTACCACACTTGAATTAACAATGGACGGCATTCCAACAACCCTTATAACGGACGGTATGTGTTCATATTTCATGAAAAAAGGCATGATAGATATGGTCGTAGTAGGCGCCGATAGAATTGCAGCAAACGGAGATACCGCAAATAAAATAGGAACTTACACTGTTGCGATTGCCGCAAAATATCATGATATCCCATTTTATATTGCAGCACCGCTTTCTACGATTGACATAAATATTAAAACCGGTGATGAAATTCCGATTGAAGAACGTTCGCACGATGAGGTTACTCATATTAACGGAAAAGCAATCTGTGCAGACGGCGTTAATATAATTAATCCGGGCTTTGACGTAACCCCCCATGAGCTTATCTCCGGCATAATTACAGAAAAAGGAATTTTAAGACCGGATTACAAAAAATCAATTGCAGATGTATTTAAAAATTTGTAAGACTTTTAGCTTCATCCCTGTCCGCTTTTTGTAAAGCGGAAATAAGGTTTGCAAGTTTTTTGTTGACGATTTTATGAGAGTTAGGAATAAAGTTTTTAAGATTTTGGTCTTTACCTTTTGCAATTAGAATTGATGCATTATCGTTACCTTGAGTGAATTTTAAAAAGATGCCTTTTTTGTTTTCACTCAAAAGTTTTTGGACGGACATATATGCTTTACCGTTAAATTCATCAACATTAAAGCTGACTCTGGGGTTAATGTCATGACCGATTTTTTTCCCGAGTTCAATGCATGCTGTTTGAATTTTATTATTTGAAATATTTAATAAAGGTTTAATAATCATCTCAAGTATTTTAAAATACCTGATATTTTTTTTTAACACTTGAGTAATAAATTGTTACAATTATTTTTTAATTTTTTTCAATTTTAATAGATTTTCAGCAGAAAGAATTCTGGGAATTCCGGGCGGAAGCTCAGGCAAAATAGCAGAAAGCAGATTTTTTTCTTCAGCTTCTTTAAAATTTTTCCAGACACGCGTAAGATATTCATTATATAATTTATCTAATTTTTTGTTTTGCTTTAGCAGAGTATATTCTTTTTTCATTTTGTAGAATAATTCTTTTTGAATGTCGTTTAAGTCACTTAAATCAGGTTTTCCTTTCAGTCGCATATCATAAAGATAATGTTCAACATCTCCAAATCTTGTTGTATGCTTTCCGCCTATTTGAAATTCGATTTTATAGCCGTCGATAAAAATATCCATATTAGATCTTGTATAGCCGGCATTTTTAATTTTATTCAACGTAATATTTTCTCCGGCTCCGATTTCATTCAACATACGCATATTGTTACCGTTAATATACGGATTTA
>CALUQQ010000039.1 GCA_944322955.1 Candidatus Gastranaerophilales bacterium | reverse complement strand
TTGTTTCAGCTTCTCATTAACTTTTTGGGATCCTTCGGCTAACACATCACCATGACAAGACAAGCTCCACCAATATTTAGTGTGTTGGCGTGCCTCTGGCACCTCAGGTTGACATATAAGCTGTAGGTCGGGTTTTCTAACCCGGCTGTTCCTTCTTAGTGCCTTAGTATCATAGTATCTTAGTAACTTTTCCCAAACAGCACCCCCAAAACCTGCACTACGAGCGGTTAAAAGGGTCGCCCCCCCCCGAGATCTCTAAACTTTTTGTTGTTCATTGGCTTTCTCCTTTTTGGTTTTATTATAGCAGCTTTAACAGGATTAGTCAACTTTTCCGCGCAATTGTCCACAGGCAGCGTCGATATCGGCACCGCGTTCAAGGCGTACCGTAACCTTTTTACCGGAATGTTCCAATAAACACTTAAACTTCATTATTGCACCATTTGACGGACGACTGTAATCGTTATCACTGGTCGGATTATAGGGTATCAAATTCACATTGCATTTAATATCGTGAAGATATTCCGCCAACTGTTTTGCGCATTCTGTTGTATCGTTCAAATCCTTTATAAGCAGGTATTCAATCGTAATTCTTCTGCCTGTTTTTTCAACATAATTTTTAAGGGCAATTTTCAAATCCCGCAGGTTATATTTTTCTTCAATCGGCATTAATTTTTTACGCAACTCATGATTTGGAGCATGCAAAGAAAGCGCAAGCGTAGACTGCATGTCAAGTTCTGCCAGCCTGATAATTCCCGGAATAATTCCGCTTGTAGAAACTGTCAGACGTCTTTGGCCGATTTGAAAACTTTCGTTAAAAATTTCCATAGCTTTCAAAACATTCTCAAGGTTCAAAAGCGGTTCACCCTGTCCCATAAACACAACGTTTGTAACCTTAAGCCCGGTATCTCTTTGGATTGTCAAAACCTGCTCGATTATTTCTTTATATGTCAAATTCCTTATAAACCCGCGTTTTCCCGTTGCACAAAATGAACAATTTACGGCACAGCCGACTTGAGAACTCACACACGCCGTCAAATTCGCACGATTGTCAAAACGCATCAGAACGGTTTCCACACACTCACCGTCAGGATATTCAAGCAAATATTTCAAAGTTCCGTCAGAACTTTCCTGCTTAATTTTAATCTTTACATCAGAAACTTTTGCGATTTTTTTCAAATCTTCACGGAAATCTTTTGCCAAATCAGTCATATCATCAATAGATTTGACGGATTTTAAGTAAATCCAGTTATGAATCTGACGCGCACGAAACTTAGACTGATGAAGTGCATCGGTTATTTTTTCTATTTCTTTTTGACTTAACCCTGTTAAAATCTGCATAATTTAATCCCTCAAAGGTAAATGCGCCTTATAATATTCCACTATCTCCAGCATTGAATGAAGCATCAAAGCAACAGGCTCGACCTCATGCTTCCACGCGTTATATCCGCAGGATTTCGGCAAAAGTGCAAGCGGGTTATCGGGAAAATCGCGGCAGATTTGCGGACGTTTTTCGTAATCCTTACACCTATTGCAGTCATTGAGTTTCGGACAATGATAAAAATACACTTCATCTTCTTTGCTTTCTTCAAGCATTTTGATGTATTCAGGATAAATGTTCCTTGCTTCCTCTTTTGAGGCATACGGAACAAAAACACTCAAAAACTGAGTCGCGAAATTATCGCCGTGTTCCGCCTTAATTTTCAATTCTTCAGGCGAAAACTCGCTGCATGCCAGACGACAGCAGGTTCCGCAGCCCGTGCAGGAAAATTCTTTACGGTAGGCAAGAACTTCCAACCACTTTCTGTAAATTTCCCGGCAAATATCATCGTCAAACATCTTAAGAACTGATGCTTGCCAGAGCGCACCGGCGGATTTGAGAGGATATTTGTCAAAAATATCTCCGGCGCCTTCGGGTTTCAATTCCTCAATGCGTTTTTCAATTTCTTTTGCGGAGGTTTTGAAAATTTCCCTGTATTTTGCGCGCAAATTGTTTACAGATTCAGTTAAATCTTCCATAAAAACAGTTTAGCACAAAAATTAACCGAATAAATTTTTATACGCATGCCGGAGTTTAAAGGAAATCATATTATCCCTGTCCTCTTTTAATTCGCGGTACGCAATCGCATAATCCATCGGAGTAATTTTTCCGTTAAGAATAAAACCTTTAAAATTATTTTGTTCATCCCTGTCGCTTTTCATATCAAGTGCATAAATAAATGCAGCAAAATCCCTTTTATCAATCAGATTATCTCCTGATTCTTCTCCGTGATTGGCAAGCTTTTTAAACTGGATTTCAATTTTTTTATTATAACTTTCAAAATCTGCTTTGTCGTTCGGAATTGCCATTTTATCCACGTTGGTAATAGAAAGAAAATTTTTATAATCTTCCAATGTAAATTTATAAGTTTTATTCTTGGTTTTGGCCCCCATATATATTATGCACGAATCCGCCAAATCACGGATTTCAATTTTGTAATCCTCATCAAGTTTTTTAATTTCCGCAGAAGACTTATCTTTTTTGTCCGCAAGTTTGAGCCAGCTCGACGACACAAATTCAAAATTTCCTATACGGGAAAATGGAATGCCATCTTGAACAACCATTTTATTGACAATTGCAAAAAACGCTTCGCCCAGCTCGTAATTAGCATATTCGGATAATTTTTCGCTCATAAAAACTCCTATGCAATATCCCAGCGTCCGCAGGTTCCGCCCCAGCGCGCAATAATATTGCCTTTTATATCCTTAATTTTTTCAACATGCTGAACCTCATCAACGCCTTCAACAATCGTGATAACTTCACAATTATTAGAACATCCGCTGCAGTCGCAGGTGATTGATGAAAAATGCATATCACCAACCTGCCAGCCTTTGAATTTAGTGTGAGTTTCAGTATACTGATGATTTTCCATTGCAAGAAGCGCCGCCCCGATTGCCCCCATTGTCTGGTGGTTTTCAGGTACAATAACCTTATGCCCTAAAGCTTCTTCAAAAGCCTTCACCATGCCGGAATTAGTTGCAACGCCGCCCTGAAATGAAAATACCGGTAGCAATTCCTTTCCTAAAGCCAGATTTGACAAATAATTTCTAACAAGCGCCTGACAAAGCCCGTAAAGTAAATCCTCAACAGGATAACCCAATTGCTGTTTGTGAATCAAGTCACTTTCCGCAAAAACTCCGCAGCGGCCAGCTATTCTCGCAGGATTTTCTGATTTCAAAGCTGTTTCGCCAAATTTTTCAATCGGGACATTAAGCCTGTTGGCTTGCTGATCCAAGAAGCTTCCCGTACCTGCCGCGCAAACAGTATTCATCGCAAAATCTGTTACAATACCGTCACGGAGCAAAATAATTTTACTATCCTGCCCGCCGATTTCAAGAATTGTCTGAACACCCGGAACATTTGTACTTGCGGCAACAGCGTGCGCCGTAATCTCGTTTTTTATAATATCAGCACCCACCAAAGCCCCTGCAAGGTTTCTTCCGGAACCGGTTGTCCCGACCCCCATAACCTCATAATCGGTTAACTTTTTCGCATACAATTCTTTCAAACCCTTTTGAACAGCCATAACCGGTTTGCCGGCTGTTCTGAGCATGTAACTGTCTATATATTTTCCTTTTTCGTCAACCAGCGCCAGTTTTGTGGTTACTGATCCTACATCTATCCCTAAATATACTGTCAAACTCATGTTTTCTACTTCCTTTTCCTGATTCATTATAGCACAAAAAAATAAACCGCACCAGAAGATGCGGTTTTTCAAATCTTTTTCATGCCGGCCGGACGTTTAACTTCTCAAATCGAGCCTTTGAAGTTCACCGTGAAGATCAACGAACCCGTCATCAGAGCTGTGTTTTGAAAAATATTCACGAAACATGTCGTCAATATTCTCTTTTCGCGGAAACATTGACTCAAATCCGAAGTGTTTTGATTTTACATCAGGTCTTGTAGCATGTCCAACAGTAAAATCGCCCATAGCAAACCCCGCAGCTTGTACCCCAAATTTATTATTCCCATGTTTTTTAAAACCTTATCCCACTATAACTTTTTATTAAAAACAAAGATTCTTTCTCAATTTTTATATAAAAAAACCCGATTCTTTTCTAACCCAAAAGGTTATAATTCAGATACTTGAAAGTTTTTAGGATTTGATATATAATTTAATAGGAAGAGATAGGAGAAAAAATGTTTGAACGTTTTACCGAAAAAGCAATAAAAGTAATAATGCTTGCACAGGAAGAAGCGCGCAGACTCGGTCATAATTTTGTAGGCACGGAGCAAGTGCTTCTGGGGCTTATCGGCGAAGGCACGGGTGTTGCGGCCAAAACTCTTAAATCAATGGGTGTAACCCTGAAAGAAGCACGAGCTGAAGTCGAAAAAATTATCGGCAGAGGTTCAGGATTTGTTGCAGTGGAAATTCCTTTTACACCGCGTGCAAAAAGAGTTCTTGAATTGTCGTGGGATGAAGCAAGACAATTAGGTCATAATTATATAGGTACAGAACACCTTTTGTTAGGTTTGATAAGAGAAGGTGAAGGCGTTGCCGCACGTGTTCTTGAAAATATGGGCGTTGATTTGAATAAAATCAGAAGCAACGTAATAAAAATGCTTGGCGAAACTAAACCGCAGGTTTCAAGCTCATCTTCATCAAGCACATCTGCAAGCTCATCTTCATCAGGCAAAACAAAAACCCCTAGCCTTGATGAATTCGGACGAGATTTGACTCTTGCTGCTCAAGAATTAAGGCTTGACCCTGTTGTGGGCAGGGAAAAAGAAATTGAACGTGTTATACAGATTCTTGCAAGAAGAACTAAAAATAACCCCGTATTAATCGGTGAACCCGGTGTCGGTAAAACTGCAGTCGCAGAAGGTTTGGCAACAAGAATTGTTAACGCGGAAGTTCCGGATATTCTTGACGGCAAAAAGGTTATCCAGCTTGATATGGGACTTTTGGTTGCCGGTACAAAATATCGAGGCGAATTTGAAGAACGTCTTAAAAAAATTATGGACGAAATCCGACAGGCCGGAAATATTATTCTCGTAATTGATGAAATGCACACCCTTATCGGTGCAGGCGCCGCAGAAGGGGCAATTGATGCTGCAAATATCCTTAAACCTGCTCTTTCCAGAGGTGAAATTCAGGTCATAGGCGCAACTACTCTTGATGAGTACAGAAAATACGTAGAAAAAGATTCCGCACTTGAAAGACGTTTCCAGCCAGTTATGATTGATGAGCCGACTGAGGATGAATCTATTGAGATTATTAAAGGAATTAAAGGCAAATACGAAGAACACCATAACCTTATAATCTCCGATGAGGCTGTCGTTGCGGCGGTTAAATTGTCCAACAAATATATAACGGATAGATTCCTGCCGGATAAAGCTATTGATGTTCTTGATGAAGCAAGTTCTAAAGTCCGCTTGAAAGTTTCAACGCTTTCTCCGGAAGGTAAAGAGATGGAAAAAGAATTGCGTAATTTAATTAAAGAAAAAGAAGACGCAATCCGCAATCAGGAATTTGAAAAAGCTTCTCAATTGCGCGACGAAGAAGCTGATATGAAAGACAAAATCCGTGAAATGTCCGCAAAATGGAAAGAAGAACACGACGCAAACAAACCGACGGTTACGGCCGAAAATGTTGCAGAAGTAATCGCAACAATGACAGGCGTTCCGGTCACAAAATTAACAGAGGGCGAAAGCGAAAGACTTCTTAAACTGGAAGAAACACTTCACGCCCGTGTTATCGGCCAAAATGATGCTGTCGTGGCGATTTCAAAAGCAATTCGTCGTGCACGTGTCGGATTAAAATCACCTAACAGACCCATCGGAAGCTTTATCTTCTGCGGACCTACCGGCGTCGGTAAAACTGAACTTGCAAAAGCCCTCGCAGAAGCTGTTTTCGGTTCTGAAGATAACATGATAAGAGTTGATATGTCAGAATTTATGGAAAAACATTCAACCGCAAAACTTATCGGTTCTCCTCCGGGATACGTCGGCTATGATGACGGAGGCCATTTAACCGAATTAATCCGTAAAAAGCCTTATTCTGTCGTGCTTTTTGATGAAATTGAAAAAGCACATCCGGATGTTTTCAATATTATGCTTCAAATCCTTGATGACGGACGCCTGACTGATTCAAAAGGACGCCATATCAACTTTAAAAACACTATTATCATTATGACGTCAAACGTCGGCGCAAGCATGATTACAAATACATCGAAACTCGGCTTTACAACAGGCGAAGATGAATCAAAAGACAAATACGAAAAACTTAAAGAAACCGTTACTGAAGAGATGAAAAAAGCTTTCAGACCGGAATTTTTAAACCGTATTGACGAAACAATTGTATTCTCACATCTTTCAAAAGAAGAAATCAGACAGATTGTTGATTTAATGTTGAAAGATTTATTCAAACGCTTGCAGGAACGCGAATTGTCAGTTGAGGTTACCGACGAAGTCAAAGACCACCTTGCTGAAAACGGTTATTCTGAGGCCTACGGCGCAAGACCATTGAGAAGATTAATTCAGCGCCGGATAGAAGATGAATTGGCCGAAGAAATCCTCTCCGGAAAATACGCAAACGGCGACACTATCCGCATTATTCTTAAAGACGGCAAACTCGCGTTTGAAAAAGGCGGAACAAAACGTAAATCCAAAGCAAAAGAAGAAGTTAAGGAAGAAATTCCTGCAGAATAAAGAGGCCTCAAGGCCTCTTTATTTTTTACAAATTCAAGTCCTATCAGAACACCATCATCACGGCAGGATATGCACGCCCGCGCCGGTATCGCCCCAACGGCTGCCCCAGCTTTGTCTGTACGAACCGTTAACTCTTTGTGATGGATTATATACGCCATACGGGCCAATAGGCGGTGTGTATCCCGTCGGAATTCCCACAAACTGCCTGTTCATATAATTCGTAAATGCACCAGCAAGACTTCTCAATCCGCTTGACGGCAGGCCAAAATAAGGATCATCAGGGATTGTCGTTGTGTAAAAATCATTATTATAATGCGGCACAGCTTTTGTAAGCATTGAATAACGGCTTTCTATATCCCCATTTTGAATTGTGCCGAATACCTGCTCTTCAAGTCTTGATATCCTGTTTTCTGCTGTGTCATCTGCAAAGGTCCTATGGAATACTTTCTTCTCCATTTTACTTATTTTTTTGGCTGCGGCACTGTTTAACGCGAAATTATTATTCCTATAATTCACTATGACATTATTTAATCTTTCATCATAAGATAATTTTGGATATGTACGATTAAAAACAGTTTTTTCAAGCCTGTTCAGCCTTACATCCACATGCTGATTTTCATAAGTTTGCCCGAGAATTGTCTTTTCCGCACGCGTTATTTTATTATAATCCGGCGTTGTGCCGTATGTTTTCACGGGTCTGGGCTGAAGCGGAGGAAATCCGTCCTTTGCATAATCAAGAGCATATACGGCACTGTTTAGAATTAACAAACCCAAAATTATACACATTTTTTTCATCTTTTATAAACCCTCATCAATATTTTCATATTTAATATAAATTTTCACGATTTACATTATCCGGTGAGGGAATACAAAAGGTTTATTCAAATTTTTTCAAATAATCAGCTAATTCTTTCAATGAATATGTATTTTTTATAACAAAAAAGTCTTTTTTTGTATGTTTTTTGACGTAATCCAAATTTTTTCCGTCCAAAAAATCCTCGCTATAGGGTCTGAGCATAACTGACGGAATAATTACAAAATCGGCGTCAATAGCTTTTACGGTCCTTATTAAATCACCGGAGGTAATAAGACCCGCAACAGTTATATCCTTACCCCAATAATCAGATTTAACAGGATATACCGCCGATTCAAGATTTTTTATTTTATTAAGTTTTTTTGAAACAAATTCAATTGCGTCTTTGGCCGCAAAAGAAGTTGCAAAAACAATTTTCAAAGGTTTTTTAAGCATTTTGGGAAGCTTTTGCCTTTTAAAATCCTCTAGCAAAAGCCTTATGGCTCCAACCCCGTCATCCAACTGCGAAAAACTGCCATAATACTTTGCGGGAGGAATTTTTCGACCTGAAATAAGAAAAAATTCATCCGAACAGCAAACGCGTTTATAACGTGAAGCAATATCTATTGTTTCTTCCGCGCATTTTTTATCAACACGCTGCAAATCCTCTTTTCGAAACTGTGTGACTCCGACCGGCACTATTGCGGTTGACAGCACGGTATTTTTCAATTTTGCAAGATCATCAAGCGTTCTTTCAAGCTCTTTGCCGTCATTAAGTCCCGGACATAAAACTATTTGTGCGTGAAAAGGAATTTTATTTTTTCTGAACCATTTTAAATTCTCCAAAGCCTTGCCTGCATTCGGATTTTGAAGCATTTTTACGCGTAAATCAGGATTGGTCGTATGCACAGACACATAAAAAGGCCCTAAATGCATTCTTTTAACTCTTTCACGGTCTTTTTCGGTAAAATTTGTCAGGGTTATGTATGTTCCCTGAAGATACGAAAGCCTATAATCGTCGTCTTTTACATATAAACTGTCCCTCAAACCAGCAGGCTGCTGGTCTACAAAACAAAAAATACATTTATTCAAACACGGCTTTATTCTGTCAAAAACAGCACTTTCAAATATAATTCCCAAATCTTCATCAAAATCTTTTTCAATTTCTATTTCTTCAATTCCGCCGGATTTTTTCTTAATCTCAAGCGTCAACATTTCTGATTTACAGTAAAAATTATAATCAATCATATCGGACATTTTGTTTCCGTCAATTGACAGAATCTCGTCGCCTGCTGTGATTTCAAGCTCATCCGCAATTGAATTTTTTATTACACTATTTACTGCTGCCGGCATTTTCCTTTTCCAAACCTTCCAGAATAGTTATAAAATTTGCGTATTCACAAATCGCATTATCAAGAATAATCCGCTGATAAAAACTAAGATGATTATATTCATCATTAATGGCAGCATCCGCGTTGAATTTGTGCTGCATAGCAAGCGATTTGATATGAAAAAATAAATCCGAACATTCATCTTTTGATAAAAAAGATGCGCAGGAAAGTTTTATTCTGGCATTCGCCAAAAACTGAACCGGATTTTCGCTCAAATTTTCCAAAATAAGCCTTCTCAATTCTTCAAGCCCTGTTTTTGATATCGAATAAAAAACAGACAATTTCCCGCCATCAGACATCAATTTTCGTGAAGTTATAAATCCGTTTTTCTCAAGCCGGGTCAAGGCAGGCTTTATAGCGCCGATACTGGGTTTTGAAAACGCACCGAAATTTCCGAAAATAAACTTCTGCACAGAATACATTGTTAATTCGCGCTTGGAAAGCACATACAATACCATTAATTCTATCATATAAAAATTATAACATAAAAGTAATTATTTCTTCCGCAATAAAGTTTGTGTCCTGTTTCAATTCAGCGAAAGCCATGCTTTTATTTAATAAAGGAGGATATAAAGGTTATAAAATCTGTGAGCATTTAGGATAATAGGAGAAAAATTGCGCTTGGCGCGATTGTCTTGACCTGCTCGCATTAAACGTGACTACGGTTGAGTGTTTCAAGAACTTTGTTCTTTACACACTCAAGCCTCCGCACTCTGCTCGCAGGTCGCTCAAACGCAATAAG
>CALUQQ010000038.1 GCA_944322955.1 Candidatus Gastranaerophilales bacterium | reverse complement strand
AGCATTGAAAAGCACAATATATTGTGTTATAATAAATTTACAGTACAGATTTAGTTGTGGGGATACTATGTCCAAAGAACGCGATCAGGAATGGCTCAAAAAGGCACTCCTCTGTTATGAACAAGAAAAATCGAAAAATCCAGAATATCTGTCTTTTGACGATATTACCATCAAAACCTTTGCTCGACGCATTGTCGGACAAATCAAAGAACAGATGAAACTCGACAACGAGCAATGTGATTTGTTGTTGAATGCTATATTTAGAAAATAATATGGGAGCACACAAATGAAAATCAGCAAATTAATGGGGCTAAAAAAATCTCAATATGAATTGGATTTTTATGATTTTGACGTTAGTATGGATACATATAAATTTTTTGATCCTTATTATATTTCAAAATCAGATAATGTTTTTCTCAAAGAATGCAATGAATATATTACCTCATTTTTTAATAATTTCTTATATTTTCTTGAATATGGTTATGAAGCACAAGCATTAGCATTATTTTCACATTTAGGTGAGATGAATGAAATTTGTTTGGGAATGAGCAAAGGATCCCCAACAGGTAAAGGTGTTGGTTCTATAGATGCTCAAAAAATTTTTAATGCTATTAAAGAAAGCGTTGCTTTTAAAAACGGAACAATCAATGCTATCGCTGATTTGCGTTTATTTATAAATGGTATTGACAGAGATAAAGTCTCTGATATGGTAGCCAATATTATTAAAAAACCACTAATTGAATATACGAAAACTCAATGCCAACTCTATAATATAGTATTAACTCGTGGCGAAACGGGATATTTTTGGGATAAAACAAAATGGGATAGAAATTTAGATGACTTATTAATCATAGAAGACAAAGTTTATTTTTTATATCCAAGAGAATTAATTACTTCAGCAAAATATTTTTCGGCAAATGAATTTTTTAGAAATTATATTTTAGAATATTTGCAACAAAAACATTTATCAGAAAATTCACATTTAGTTCGAGAAACACGAGATCGTAACGGTAAAATTGTAAATCGACGTGTTTTTAAAAAAGACATAATCAAAGATATAGAGCAAAAAGGAGAAGTAATTAATAAGGATTGGTTTTCTAGATTTGCAAAAGAAAATCCTGAAGTTTATAGGCATTTTAATACCGATATAATTAATAAAATTACAGAAGAACCAGTCATAATTATTAATCAAGAGGAATTAAATAGTATAATAGATACCTTAATACAGGAATTAAATAATATTCAAGTAGGTGGAGATAACGCAACGATTTATCATCATCTTATATCTGGAATTTTGGAGTTGTTATTTTTCTCTTATATTGCCCATCCAAGAATAGAGCAAGAAATACATGAAGGTAGAAAACGGATAGATATTGTATTTGACAATATTGCAGAAAATGGCTTTTTCTTTTTATTAGGTACAACTTATAATATACCTTGTAGTCAAATAATGATAGAATGTAAAAATTATTCAAAAGATATAAATAATCCCGAACTTGATCAAATGGCTGGTAGGTTTTCTGCTAGAAGGGGAAAATTTGGGATAATATGTTGTCGAAATATAAAAGATAAAGCTACATTTATAAAAAGAGAAAAAGATACTTTTCAAGATGATAGAGGCTTAATTTTTCATTTAGACGATACAGACATAATCAAATTATTAACTGATAGAAAAAAAGGAATTAAACCTGATGATTATCTTATAAGTAAATATTTTGAAATCATATCGTAAATGATTTTTCTACTAATGCACTTCGTCCGTTTGTAATTAAAGTCAGGTTCGTGTTTGAGAACGAACGTTCCACCACGCAAAAAGGCACCCATTTAGGGTGCCTTTTTGCGTGGCGGTGCGGGCGAGAACCACGCGCGCCGAAGATCTGGACAATGTAGGAAACATATATCGCGCGTCGTTCGTGCGAGGGCAAAGCCCGATGCCTTGCCGAGGGGTCCCCTTCGGGGTATCGGCAAAATCCGTTTATCTCCACCAGTCCAAACCTAAAACGAACTCCTTTTGTGAGAACAGTTTTAGGTTTTTTCTTTACCATTTTAGGATTATTTTGTGCCGTTTCAAGACGTCAAAGAGCCGTTATCGATTACTGTCATATATTTAGGCGATTTATGCCGCGAAAGCCGCTTAACGTGAGAAAGGAACGTGTTAGGCTGTTATTGCCAAAGGCAAACCAAAACCCGACTGACATCAATCAGTCGGGTTGTTGCGTTTCGCCCTTATTTGCCTCGATACACGTTCCTGAGAGGCTCGCGTCAAGCGGAACGTGGAATAAATAGCCGTTTATTGTTATTACACATACATTTCTATTTCAAATTCGTATTTTATAAGGTTTGTTCTGAACGGCACTTTATAAGAGAGTTTTACAGTTTTAGAGTAAAATAAAAAGCCCCGATGGCTTTTGAAGTGAACCCCAAAGTTTGGACAAAAAATTAAATTAAAATGTTTGGTAATGAGTTCGGTATTGCACCGGGCTCATTCCTTTTAGTTTGAGAGATATCCTCTCGTTGTTCCAGTAATAAATGTA
>CALUQQ010000037.1 GCA_944322955.1 Candidatus Gastranaerophilales bacterium | reverse complement strand
GGCAATCATAATTTAACGTAAAGATTTTATGAAAATTTGAAAGAAAAACTAAAGTTTTAAACATTCTATCTTTTTCAATATCATTTTGTGATAAAGGATGAATCTCTAATATACGATTGATTAATTCTTCTCGTAAATTAATAGCTTCTTGGTATAATCTATCACTTGTAGTTAATCTACGATCATAGGCTTTTAATAGCTGTGCTGAACTTTCTAACTTTTTTATAATCACTTCAAAGTCATAGGTATTAAATGTTTTAAAAATTCTTTTTATATAAAAAGGAATACTAGGAGAATCTAACAGACTTGAATAATTAAATCTCTCTTCTTCAAAAGCCCTGCTAAAACCATTTCCAAGCAATATATTTCTTTGATCACTGTTAGTTTCAGAAATAATCTCTTCAAATTCAAGGATTTTTTCCATTATACCTCCTACAACTTGAAAATAAGAATAGCATAAGGTTCCAAAAATTTTATACTTTAATTTGATGAAAATTTGTAAAAGATAAAATGACAAAAATTTTGAAAAAATTTAGACTTCAAGTTGCCAAAAATAATCAAACCATCTGTAACAAATAATCAAACCATGTGTAAAAGAACATTTTTGCAAATTATTAGATGTATTGCTTGTATTGTGTTAAAATTTAAGTGCAAGGGATTAATTTATGGATTGTATTTCTGACAAAATTTTTAAGAATAAAAAGTTCGACAAAGTCAAGCTGTTGAAATTCGGTTTTGCTCAAAGAAAAAACGCTGAAAAGTGTACTTTTTACTACAATAAAAAAATTTTGGATGATCAATTTGATTTAATTGTATCCGTATATGGTGAAAAAAATGTTGATGCAAAGCTTGTGGATTCTTCAACAAATGAGGAATATACCCTTCATTTAATGGATGATGCACAAGGGACTTTTGTCGGTGAAGTGCGGATGGCTTATGAAAACGCATTGAAGATTATTGCCGAAAAATGCTGCAATACTACATTTTTTGTTTTCCCGCTAGCTAATCAGATTACGGATTTAATAAAAGAAAAATATGGAGATTTGCCTGAATTTTTGTGGGAAAAATTACCGGAACACGGCGTGTTTAGAAATCCTCAAAGTCAAAAATGGTACGCTGTTATTTTACGTATCGATAAATCAAAGCTTGATAAAAGTGCAAATGGCGAAGTTGAAATTTTAAATATCAAGCTTGATGATTCCGAAATTGAGGACTTGTTGAAGGTTAAAGGGTTTTATCCGGCATATCACATGAATAAAAAAAGCTGGATTAGTATTTTGCTTGATGGAAGTGTTGATGAAAATAAAATTATGAATCTACTTGAAAAAAGTCATGTTTTTTCGGAAGATAAAAGAAAAATGAAAAAGGGATAATATGGAGCAAAAATCACTTTTTGAAAATGAAGTTAATCAGCCTCTTGCCTCGCGTTTAAGACCGCAAAGCCTGGATGAATTTGTAGGACAGGCACATCTTATAGGGGAGGGAAAAATTTTACGGCGTCTTATAGAGGATGATAAAATTTCTTCAATGATATTCTGGGGGCCTCCCGGTGTCGGTAAAACTACTCTTGCCAGCATTATCGCAAATAAAACTAATTCTGCATTTATAAATTTTTCAGCTGTAACAAGCGGGATAAAGGAAATTAAAACAGTTATGGCTCAAGCTGAAAATGCCCGTAAAATTGGTGAAAAAACAATTGTTTTTGTTGATGAAATTCATCGTTTTAATAAAGCTCAGCAGGATGCTTTTTTGCCGTTTGTTGAAAAAGGCAGTATTATTTTAATCGGTGCCACTACCGAAAATCCTTCGTTTGAAGTTAACAGCGCGCTTCTTTCAAGATGTAAAGTTTTTGTTTTGCAAGGGTTGAAAACAGATGATCTGGTAATTCTTTTAAAACGTGCCATTTCGGACAAAAGAGGGTTTGGCGGACAGAAAGTTAATATATCGGATGAGCAGCTTGAAATTGTTGCTAAATTCGCAAACGGTGATGCACGAAATGCACTTTCTACTTTGGAAATGGTGATTTTAAATGGTAATGTTGCAAAAGACGGTGAAATTACGGTCACTGATGAAACTTTGGAACAGTGTATAAGTAAAAAGTCACTTATTTACGATAAAAACGGTGAAGAACACTATAATATTATTTCTGCACTCCATAAATCTATGCGTAATTCTGATCCGGATGCTGCGGTTTATTGGCTTGCCAGAATGCTTGAAGCCGGTGAAGATCCTTTATATGTTGCAAGACGCGTTACTAGATTTGCGAGTGAAGATGTAGGGCTTGCGGATCCGCATGCACTCGAAATTGCTGTTGCGGCTTATCAGGCGTGCCATTTTATCGGAATGCCTGAATGTTCTGTACATTTAACTCAGGCGGTTATTTATATGTCGCTTGCCCCGAAATCCAATGCTTTGTATATGGCTTATGAATCTGCTAAACGAGATGCTATTAAAGAATTGGCAGAACCTGTGCCTTTGGTTATCAGAAATGCTCCGACTAAATTGATGAAAGAATTGGATTACGGTAAAGGTTATCAATATGCACACGATACTCAAGAAAAGCTTACAAATATGCAATGCCTGCCGGATTCTTTACTCGGTAAAGAATATTATCACCCCACGGAACAAGGTCTGGAAGTTAAGTATAAAGCTAAATTGGAAAATATTAAAAATTGGAAAAAATCTCATCAGGTGTAAAGAATTTTAAAAATTTTGTAACATTTTTGACAACTTGTACTTTGTTTGTGGTTTATTGATAAAAAAGCTGATAAGAGGTTTGAAAAAATTGCAAAATACTATTACAAAAACCTTTAATAATGAAAATAAAATATCCTATATGGATAAAAATATTAATAATTCTTTTTATTTTATCAAAAAACGATTAGAAAAGGTTTTTATGGAAGAAATGGAATCTGAAAATTCCATTTTTCGTATGGTTTCAAAAAGTGTAATTCATAAGATGGCCATGTTTTTGTCAGGCGCTTCAAAACGTTCGTGTTCAATTGGTATTGCGGGTGAAACCGCCAGCGGAAAATCTACTATTGCATATGATATTATAGATACGCTTGAAACTTTTGCTATAGAATTCGGTATTCAGGATTTGATTACAAGAATTAATACAGATGATTATTATTATGACAGATCAGAAATGGTAAAATCTGCAGGTAGTTTTGCTGAATTTGCCAAGCATTATGACCTTGACATCCCGCAGGCACTTGAATTATCTTTGATGAAAAAACATATCAAAACGCTTTTGGACGGTGGAAAAGTTTATCTGCCGAAATACGATATGTCAGGTACGGCCAAAAGAGAGGATAATTTTACTCTTGCTGTACCATCTAAAATAATTATTTCAGAAGGACTTTTTACATTAACGAAAGATGTTGTTGACGCTTTTGATTTCAAAATTTATGTTGATGTATCGTCCGATGTGCAAAAAGAACGTTTTTACAGACGCGCTAATGAACGTAATCTTGGCTCCTCAGTCGATGAAGTCTATAAAAATGCATCTGATAAAGCGAAAATTCATATCTATCCGACTATTTATAATGCGGATGTGATTTTGTCCGGTGAAGCCGACAGGCAGGCTTATAAAAATTTCATTAATAAAATTTTGGATATCGTAAAAGAAGTCCATTTTAAAAATGTATTTTTATATTGCGTTTAATGTTCACTGCTTTTGGACTGCAGTTTCCGGAATTTTATCCTTCATTTCGTAAAACCAGTCGATTAGAGGCTTTTTATCTCCGAATTCAAATTTGAAACTTTTTTCAAAATCCGGATCCGTCAGAAATTTATAGCTTATATTAAATCCGAGCGGTTCGTCGACAAGTTTAAGTTTTTTGATTTTCTTTTCTGAAATTTTTTTGGTCCTTTTATCCATAACATTAGAATAATTCAGGCCTTCATAACAGCAAAAAGGGACTTTGACCTTGTCATCGACGCCTTTTGTTAAAAGTCCAAATGTACGGCAGACAATTCCTCTGTAATCGTAAACCGAGCAGACATCATCAATTAAAAACGGGCAGGTATAGCGGAATGCATCGCCTTTATATTTGCTTTTTTCGTCAACGACTTGTTTAATATTTTCTTCAATTTTATTACGGGTTTCTTTATCAAGTTTCAAATAACCGTATAAAAGATATTTAAGCTCAATTTGCGAATACGGAAACTCAGCATTTTTGCAGCAGCGGGCACAGCCTTTTTGACAAAATATAAATTGTTTTTGTGAAGCAAAAAATTTTGTGAGTTTTGTGTTCAGAAATACAAGGTATGTCAAATAGTTTTCAAGCATTATATCTTTCATGTTAAAGCTCCAAACTGTCAACCCAATTTTTTAAGTTTTCATCTGTTTCAATATTGCCGGATTCGTGGACAACAAATGTGGGTAACAAAAGTTTAGCACCTTTTGCAAAGTTTCCCATTTCTTCGGCAATTGAATATTCACCTCCGCCTCCGTGTGTAATAAACGGAATTATTGTTTTGCCTTCAAAATTGTTCGTTGTCAGAAATGTTCTCACAGGTGATGCCATTGTGTACCACCAAACAGGTGTTCCTACAAATATTACATCATAATTTGCTATATCAACGGTGTTTTTTATAGGCGGGTTAATATTTTTTTCTTTTTCTTCTGCTGCAATTACTGTTAGTTCTTCGTGATCTGTCGGATACGGAGTTTCAGGAACTATTTCATAAAGTTCTCCGCCGGTCAGCGTTTGAATTTTTTCGGCAATGGATTTTGTGTTTCCGCTCCACGAAAAATAAGCTATAAGTATTTTTTTATTTGAAACGGTATTTTCTCCAGGTGCTGTATTCTGCTGTGTAACTGCAAATGCTATTCCTGCAGTTATAATCAATACAAAAATCAATAATAATTTTTTCATAGTTACCTCTCTAATTTATTATAGTACTATTTTGTAAAGAAAAATCCATTTTATGGTTGAATAAATTTATCTTTCAGCTTTTTTAGAAAAAGTTCTGCGGCAGGTGAAAATACCTGATATTTTTTCCAGACAACATCAAGTCCTGATTCAAGTTTTGGAGAAAGAGGCCGAAACGTCAGGCCGTTTATGCTTTCTGTATTTATTAGCTTGTCAAGCGTTATAGCATAACCGAGTCCAGCCTCGACCATTTTTGCGGCGTTATAAACAAGATTATAAGTAGCTATTATATTGAGATTCTCAAATTCTTCCCCGAACCAGTCTAAAAATCCGCTTTCTGCAGAATATTTTTTTGACATTTGTCTGGATGCAATTATCGGTACATATTTCAAATCTTCAAGAGTAATTTCCTTTTTTGCGGCAAGAGGGCTGTTTTGGGGCATAACAACTCCCCATACATCTTTTTCCGGCATTGATATGTAATCATATTTTGATAAATTGATAGGCTGTATTAGCAGTCCGAAATCTAAAAGTCCTTTTTCAAGTTTTTCGGTTACATCTTCTGCATTGCCGCTGTATATATGAAATTTTATCTCCGGATATTCATTTTGTATGTCTTTCATTACACCCGCAATATATTTCATTGAATCTGTTTCACCGCCGCCTATATAAATATCTCCTCCGATTATTTTATTTATCGCATTAAAATCAGCTTCGGTTTTTTCAACCATATCAATTATTTCTTCTGCACGCTTTCTCAGCATCATTCCTTCTGGTGTTAAAGATATATTGTGTTTCCCGCGAATTAATAATTTGTGGCCTAATTCCTTTTCTAAATCCATTAATTGTCTTGAAAGTGTCGGCTGCGTCAGATGAAGTGAATTTGCTGCTCCTGTAATGCTTCCTTCTCTTGCTACCATTAAAAAATATTTTAAAACCCTTATTTCCATAATTTTATTATATAGTTTTTATTATGCCTGTCAAGCATTTTAATTTATTTAATATAAGTATTTGCTATTTCTAAAAAATCGTAAATAATGTATATATAAGGAGTAAAAATGGAAATAATAAGAGTAAATACACCGCGAGGTTTGGAATTGAAAGGTGCAATGTGGGGCGATACATCAATGGATACTGTGGTAATTATGATGAGCGGTATTTGTTCAAATGTTTTTCAAAACGATTTGTTAACGGCAACAGGAGAACTTTTAAGCGTGAACAATATCGCATTTATAGCGGGTCATGCCATGGATGCATTTTCGTGTATTGCATATTCAGATTTTTCAACAGGAAAACAAAAATATACCGGCGTTGTATTTGACGATTTTAATCTGTGTTATGAAGATGTTGAAGCTTACGTGCAATTTGCAAAAGAGCTGGAATTTAAGAGGATAATTCTTGCGGGACATTCTTTAGGGTCAAATAAAATTATTCATTATCTCGGGAATACTCCAGATGATTTTGTTGATTATTTTATTGTGTCCTCGCCGATTGATTTGGGCTATTGGTGGCATGTAATGCCGAATATTGCAACTTGCCTTGATAAAGCTCAAGAATTTGTCAAACAAGGCAGACAAGATGATATTTTGCCGATTTTGTTCGGAGGGTTTTCGCCGATGTCCGCTAATACCGTTTTGAGTTTTTTTAATGCTTATAATCTTAAAAATTGTCCCGTAATAAGCGGTGACGGCGAAACAAATTCACTTTATTCAATTAAAGTTTCTGGAGCTTTTGTAATAGGTGCCAAAGACAGTTTGACAAACGGCGATCCGAAAGGGTTTATAGAAAAAATAAACGCGTGCTGCCGTTATCCTCAAAATAATCAGGTCATAGTTGTTCCTGATGCTTCACATATTTTTTACGGGAAGCATGAAGAATATGCAAAAGTTATATTGAATTGTATTAAAGAACATTGTTTTTTTGAAGTTGTATAATAGAGTTGGAGATTCTTATGGAAAAACAGATTAAAAATAAAATTTTTGACGAAGAAAGATCACTTTATAACATAAAAAATACTGAAGTGATTAACTGTAAATTTGAAGGGCCTGCAGATGGTGAATCTGTTTTGAAAGAAGGCAGAAATTATGCTGTCAAAGACTGTGCATTTTCTTTGAGGTATCCTATGTGGCACGCAAAAAAATTCTCTTTGATTAATTCTTCTATGGATGATAAAACAAGGGCACCTCTGTGGTATTCAAATGACGGGTTGATGAAGGATTGTCTTATAAACGGGATTAAATGTTTGAGAGAATGCAAAAATATTCTTATTGATAATTGCAGAATTGTTTCTCCGGAATTTGGCTGGCGCTGTAAAAATATAAAAATTTACGAGTCTTCAATTGACGCTATGTATTTTTTATTTGAGTCAAAAAATGTTGAGATTAAAAATCTTAAAATGACCGGCAAATATTCTTTTCAATATATGAAAAATCTTTTTATTTCAAATAGCGAACTTGATACAAAAGATGCTTTCTGGCATAGTAAAAATATAGTGGTTGAAAATTCAATTGTTAAGGGTGAATATCTTGGATGGTTCAGTGAAAATCTTACCTTTATTAACTGCAGAATTATAGGTACTCAGCCTCTTTGTTACTGTAAAAATTTGAAACTTGTAAACTGTGTAATGGAAAATACATATTTAGCCTTTGAATATTCTGATGTTCAGGCAGATATTAAAGGCCATATTGTATCCGTTAAAAATCCTAAATCCGGAATTATAAAAGCAGACACCGTCGGTGAAATTATATCAGAAGATGCTGTTATGAAATGTTCCGGTAAAGTCATAGTTAATAACACGGCTGCTGTATAAATTTCGTAATCTTTTCTCGACACACAACTATTTGTGTGCTAAAACTTATATGAAGCGGGAGAAAATTATGAAAAAGAATATTGATTGGAAAAATTTAGGATTTGGTTATATTAAAACAGATTACCGTTTTGTATCAAACTATAAGGACGGCAAATGGGATGATGGCGTACTTTCAACAGATTCTGAAATTACAATGAGTGAAAGTGCCGGTGTGCTGCAGTATGCACAGACATGTTTTGAAGGTTTAAAAGCTTATACTACGGTTGATGGACGTGTTGTATGTTTCAGACCCGATCTGAACGCTCAAAGAATGGCTGAGAGCTGCGAAAGGCTTGAAATGCCTGTTTACCCGACAGAAAAGTTTGTTGAGGCTGTTGAAAAAGTTGTAAAAGCTAATATTGATTGGGTTCCGCCATACGGTACCGGCGCAACGTTATATATAAGACCATATATGTTTGGAAGCAGTGACGTAATCGGAGTTAAACCGGCTGAAGAATATCAGTTCAGGATTTTTACAACTCCTGTCGGCCCGTATTTTAAAGGTGGCGTAAAGCCTATTACACTGAGGGTTCCTGATTTTGACAGAGCAGCTCCTAGAGGCACCGGGCATGTAAAAGCCGGGCTTAATTACGCAATGAGCCTGCATGCAATTGTTGATGCGCATAAAAAAGGCTATAACGAAAATATGTATCTTGATTCTGCAACACGTACAAAAGTTGAAGAAACCGGCGGGGCTAATATTATTTTTGTTACTCCCGATAATGTCGTTGTAACACCTAAATCTAGTACTATTTTGCCGTCTATTACGCGTCGCTCGTTAATGTATGTCGCGGAACATTATCTGGGGTTAAAAACAGAAGAAAGAGAAATTCATGTAGAAGAATTGAAAGACTTTACGGAATGTGCATTATGTGGTACAGCCGCTGTTCTTTCTCCTGTTGGTGAAATCGTAAATTATGATGAACATATTTATCTCCCTTCAGGCAAAGACAGAATGGGTGTAATTACTCAAAAATTATACGATACCTTAACAGGCATTCAAATGGGCAGAATTGAAGCTCCTAATGGCTGGATTAAGGTTATTCAGTAAATTAAAAGCCCTCTATGTATGAGGGCTTTTTAATGTTCTGAGTGAATTCAAAACAGCAAGAAGGGTTACTCCGACATCTGCGAATACGGCACCCCACATTGTCATATGGCCGAATGCTCCAAGTATTAGGAAAAGAACCTTTACACCGATTGCAAAAATTATGTTTTGTCTGACGATATACATTGTTTTTTGCGCAATGTTAACGGCTGTCGGGATTTTGGTCGGCTTGTCATCCATAATTACAACATCACTGGCTTCAATCGCGGCGTCTGAACCTAAGCCTCCCATAGCAATGCCGATATCTGCCCTCGCAAGTACCGGCGCATCGTTAATACCGTCGCCTGTAAATATTACGTTTTTGTTTTTTTCTTTGGTTTGTATGATTTCTTCTACTTTGGCTACTTTATCAGCCGGCAAAAGTCCGGAATAGTATTTTTCAATACCGAGTTCATCTGCAACATAGCGTGCGGTTTTTGCAGAATCTCCTGTCAGCATTACAATATTATTTACGAGTTTTTTTAATTCTTTTACTGCATCTTTAGATTCGGGTTTTATTTCATCTGATATTACAATACTGCCTATGAATTTATTATTTTTAGCTGTATAAATGATTGTTCCGTTCTCATTGGATTGTTTAAAGTTTATATTATATTTTTCCATCAAGTTTGCGTTGCCTGCGAGAATTTTCATACCATTTACGTACGCTGATACACCGTTTCCGGCTTCTTCAATTATATCAGTAATCTCTGACGGATTGATTTCTTTTCCGTAAGCATTCTTGATTGAAATTGCAATCGGGTGGTTTGAAAAGTCCTCAGCCTTTGCGGTTAATTCAAGAAGTTCATCTTGCGTGATTTCGGGTTCGGGATTAATTTTGACAACTTTAAAATTCCCTTTTGTCAGTGTTCCGGTTTTATCAAATACGATGCTATCGGGTCTTGACAGTAATTCAAGGTAACTGCTGCCTTTAATTAATATGCCGAATTTTGATGCACAGCCTATTCCTGCAAAAAAACTTAACGGTACGGATATTACAAGCGCACACGGACATGATATTACAAGAAACGTCAGCGCGCGTTCAATCCATATGTTGAATTCCACGCCGGTCAACAATGGCGGAATTGTTGCAAGCAGTAAGGCTCCGAATACAACAGCAGGTGTGTAGTAATGAGCAAATTTGGTGATGAAATTTTCGGCTTTTGCTTTTTTTGAGCTTGCATGTTCGACAAGTTCAAGAATTTTTGAAGCAGTTGAGTCTGTAAATTCTTTTGTGACACGGACTTTAATAAGGCCGTTTGTGTTTATGCACCCGCTGAGGACCGTGCTGCCTGGTGTAACTTCACGTGGAATGGATTCGCCCGTAAGCGCTGAAGTGTCAATAATGGCTTTCCCTTCAATGACTTCGCCGTCAAGCGGAATTTTTTCACCGGCTTTTACAATAATTATTTCGTTTATTTTGACTTTGTCGGGTGATTTTGTAATGATTTCATTGTCTTTTTCGACATTTGCATGATCCGGTCTTATGTCCATTAAATCGGTGATTGATTTGCGGGATTTTTTAATTGCAAGTTCTTGAAAATATTCGCCTATTCTGTACAAAATCATTACCATAACGGCTTCCGGATACTCTCCTATTGCCATTGCGCCGAGTGTCGCGATGCCCATTAAAAAATTTTCGTCAAAAATTTCTCCCCTTAAAATGTTTTTAATGGCTTTCCATAAAATTTCTCCGCCTGCTATAATGTATGCCACATAAAATATTATGAGTCTGCCGGCTCCCGTTAATTGCGTAAAAATTGCCGCCGTTAAAACTGCCGCAGATGCAATGATTATTGTAAGTTCTTTTTTGTTATTTGTTTCGTGATGATGATGTTCGCACATTTTTCTCTCCGTTTCTATTAATATTATAATTGAACAACTGTTCAATTGTCAAGGGTGATCAGTACGCACTGAAATAAAAATTTACAATAGTTGAATAATTGTTCAATTATGGTATAATATTGATATGGAAAATAAAAGAACGGATTGTGAAGCTATAAATATTGACATTGTAGAAAAAGTCAGGCCAAATATGCCTGAGATGAATTTGTTGTATGAGTTGTCGGATTTTTTTAAGGTTATGGGCGATAGTACAAGAATACAATTGTTGTGGGCATTGGAAGAAAGTGAGATGTGCGTGGGAGATCTTGCCGTATTATTAAATATGACAAAATCAGCTGTATCGCATCAATTAAAGGTGTTGAGGGTCGCAAAGCTTGTTCGTGCCGTAAAAAAAGGCAAAAATGTTTATTATTCTTTAAATGACCATCACGTAAAATTAATTTTGGAAAAAGCATTAGAGCATGTATGTGAATAGTTAATTGATAAAGTCATCAATTATTTGCGCTGCATCTGCAATACATTTTTCGCAGGGTCGTGTGGTGTAGTATTCTTTTGTGCGTTTGGAGGGAACGGGTGAATCTTTGCCTTGTGGCAGACCGAGAATTTCGCGGCAGATGATGGTATTGTGTTTTTTTTCAAATTCTTCGGCTAATTTTTGAATACGCTGGTAGTGTGCCTGTTTAACGGTATCGTTATTTGGTTCCGTATAACCGTATTTAAGGCCTGTTATCATAAACATTGCACTCACAGCTCCGCAAACTTCACGTAATCTTCCCATTCCGCCGCCAAAAGAAGAGGAGAGTTTTAAACCTGTTTCAAAATCCATTCCGAAATCTTCACAAAATGCGCAAAACACAGACTGTGCACAGTTATAGCCAGTGTGAAATAATTCGACAGCTTTTTGTGATTTTGTTTTCATATTCAAATTATAAAACAAAATTTTTGTGTTTTAATTATTTTATGAATAAATTTTTTGCAAACGAGATGACTTTATTAAAAGCCTTAGCTATAATGCTAGTCGTATCCGGGCATTTGGAATTTTCACTTTTAGGAATATTCCCGCCTTATTCATTTCAGATTGCTTTATTTTTCTTTATTTCAGGGTGTTTATTTAAAGAAAGATATTTGAATCTGCCGGCTGAATATATAAAACGACGGGTTAAAAGTCTTTTGGTTCCGTATTATCTTTATGCGGGTTTTTATCTCGGAATAACGGTTATTATTGCAAAATTGACCGGAAAATTCTGGGGAATGCCGGTAACTTTAAAAAATTATATACTGATACCGTTTTTAAACGGTCACCAATTGGACTTGATGTCTCCATTATGGTTTGTCACGCAATTGTTTATGACGCTTATTGTATTTTTATTTGTATTCAGGCAGCTGAGGACTTTAAAAGATAACAAATATTTACATCTTTTTATATTTTTTATGTGTGCCGTAATTGGTGTTTTTATGGCGGATAAAATGCAGCATACGCCTTGTTTGTTGGTTATTGTCAGGACTTTGTTTTCTATATTTTTTGTATATATGGGGTATTTTTATACAAATTATATAAAAGAAAAATATGATATTTTTACGGTAAAATGGCTTGGTGCAATTATTTGTGTTCAGGCGGTCTTGTGGCTTTTTAATACGGATTACGACCCTGTGCAGGGGATAGGATTAAGTTATGTTCTTGTTTGGGGTGAGTTTAATACTTGGGGAATTGTGCCTATAATAGTGAGTCTTACAGGGATTTGGGCTGCATTATTTACTGTGAAAATTCTCTATCCTTATTTGAAAAACGTCAGATTTTTGCAGAATATGGGAAATGTCACCTATCATATTATGGCTAACCATCTGTTTGTTATGTATTTATTAACTGCCTTTTTCTTTTATATAAACGGAATCCCGGTAACGGAGAGAGCAAATCATGATATTTATTGGATTTTTGACCCTGTAAAAAATACATATTTGTATTTTGTTATAACTATGGTTGTTACAACATATACAGGAATGGGTTTGAAGAAACTTAAATCTTATATTTTCAGCCACATTGCATCATAAGGTTTCAGTCTGACAGTTATTTGTTTTTCTTTCACTTGCGCTTTTGTTTTTTTATCGGTTAACAAGTCATTGAAATAGATTTCTTTTGTTTTTTTACCAAAATCATCATTAGCGAGATATACTGTTGCTTTAATTTTTTTATTAGAAAGGTTATTAATGACGACTACTCTTGTATCATCAAGGGTTCGCATATAGGCAAAAACTTCCGAAGAGCCTGTTTTTAATTCGGTAAAATTACCGCGCGTCATGACCGGATAATTTTTCCTTAGATTTATAAGTTTTTTAACCCGTTCATAAACTTCGTTATTAAATGTTCCTTTTTGTGTTACAGCTTTTTTAAATGTATCTTCGGTAATCGGGCCTCTGTTTATATCGCGGCTGTCAAAGTAGCTCAAGAGTTTGACTTTATTTTTGCTGTGTGATTGTTTATATTCCCGAAGTTTGGCGTTGCGTTTTGCGTTGGCAAAATTATTTTGAATGCCGATTTCATCGCCGTAATATATTATGGGAATACCCGGTAATGACAAAAGTATTGAAAATGCCATACCTATTCTGTCCGGGTTGTTATCCAAAAAACTTGCCATTCTTCCGCTTACGCCGAAACCTTTTCTGAAACCGGCGCCTTTTGGTGCAAGTCCTTCAAATAAAAGTTCTCTTGTTTTTGCATTTACCATTTCAAGCGTCAATTCGTCATGCACGCGCAGAAATATTGCCCAGGTTGAGGAATGCGGTATTTGGGGAGTTTGTTTGTATGCTTTCCAAAAATAGCTGTTATCACCTGAAACAAGTGACGCCCAGATTGCCGGCATATACGGAAAATGATAGGCTATTTGCACTTCATCGGTCCTTGTCAGCTCTCTTTGCTCACCATTGATTACCGGCTTGATTTTTTGTTCGGTTCCGAAATAAGGAAGAATTTTATTCGGAAGCTGGCATGCTTCAGCCTGGATTACGGAGCGCGGTGCAACTGATTGAAGGTATAGACTTAAGATTTTTATAATTCGATGGGTGTCCGCAAGATTCTCTGCGTTTGTTCCTTCTTCTTTTATTAAATAAGGAATTGCATCCATTCTGAAAATATCTACTCCGAGATTAGCCCAGAAACTTATGGTTTCCAGGTTGTAGTATAATACTTCTGGATTTTTCCAGTTTATATCAAGCTGAAACGGGTAAAAAGTATGGTATAAATAGTAATCCTTATTGTTGATAGTTACTTTTCTGTAGTGGTTTTCAGTAATTTCCGGGAAAATTAAACGTCTTTTTGAAATTTTTCCGTCGAGTTCTTTATATTCTACAACCTGTCCGAGTTTTTCGTCTTTGTAAGTTATATATTCCGGCATTTGTTCAGTTATGACAAAGTAATTTAACTTTTCAAAATCGCCGTTTTGTGCTTCTTTAAACCATACGTGTTCATCGGAAAAATGATTCAAAACCAAGTCGGCTTTGATTTTAAAACCTTTTGCTCGTGCTGCTGCTAAAAATTCTTTGAATTCCTTAATCCCTCCCAACTCCGCTCTGACATCTCTCGGGTTTCTTACGTCAAATCCCGAATCTTTCATCGGAGAATCAGCAAAAGGCAGAATGTAAATGGTTGTAATCCCTAAATCTTTTAGGTAATTGAGCATTTTTATGTCATCTTTAAACGTATTTGGAGTGTTTACGTTCTTTACTCCAAATTGGTCCGCATAAAACATATAGATTACTTCGTCTTTATACCAGTCGTCAGCTCTTTTTAAGTCTTCATTTTTTAAGCTTTGCGGACGGCTGAGTTTTGTTTCTTCTGCTATATGTTCAATATTTGCATATATTATGTCGACATTTTGCTGGCCGTAGATTTTAGAAAGAGCTGATTTTATTTCTTTTTCAGCTTTTACTGGAATTACAGGCGGAGTATTTTCTTCTGAAACAACTGTGGTTAATTCATCTTTTGCTGCCGCAATATTATATAATCCGGCATAATTAAACGAAAATATAAGCGTAAGTATAAATACTATAAATTTCTTTACGGATTCATTAAGCATAAATTTATTATAACCCAAACATATTCGAAATTATCTGTGGGAATATGCAAGCGCGATTGCAAGTGCTATTTCGCTGTCTGAGGAAACTTTGTTTTTCTTTGAATATTTGTTTTCATCAGGAATTTCTTCAGGAAAAATGTTATTGATTTTTTTGATAACGACTGACATAATATTCATTGCCCAGACCATAATTACAAGGAAGGAAAATACAACGCCCATTCCTATACATAATATTATCATTCCGTCTTCCAGTAAAGAAATATTTTCCATGTTCTCTCCTTTTTTAAGGGTTAATCTTATTTTATTACAAAAAGATTAAATTTCAAACAATAGGAATTGTGATTTCAAATTCAGTAACCGATTTGGTTGATTTATTTAGTTTTAATTCTGCATTTTGGGCTTGGAGATTGCATTTGCAGATATGAAGACCAAGCCCGCTTCCGGTTTGTTTTGTTGTATATCCTTCTTCAAAAATTTCTTTTTGTTTGTCTTTTGATATCATTTTTCCGTTATTAGATATTTTTAAATGTGCAAATTTGTCTTTAACTTCGCCGGTTATATTAATTTCGCCCTTTATTTCAATTGCTTCTATGGCATTTTTAATTATATTTACTGTGCAGGCTAAAAATTTGTTTTCATCAACGTAAATTTGTGCGGTATTTTTTATAAAACAATTTATTTTTATGTTTTTGCCTTGTATATAAGCCTCAGCGAGTCTTGCGCCTTCTTCCGCCAGAACTTTAAAGTCGCAGTTTTGAGGGGCAAAATTGTTGAGTGATTTTAAATCTAAAAGAGATGTGCCGATTATTTTTAATGATTTTTTGATACATTCAAGAGCATTTTCTACGGAATTATTTTTGTAGCCGTCTTTTTGCAGATTTTTTTTTAAAATTTCCGCGTACATCTCGCATATTGAAACGTGATTGCGGATTTCGTGTGATACACATCTTGTCTGAAGTTTTATTAAGTCAAATTCGTTCATTAAAGCCTTTCTTTAATTTTAAGGTTCAGCCGCAGCTGAACCTTAAAAACCTCTTTACTTATATATTGTTTTATACAGCCATTTTCGCACGTCTTTTGTTGGCAAAACCGTTGTTTAATGCGTATAGTACAGCTTGTGTTCTGTCGTTTACCTGTAATTTTTGGAAAATATTGTTAACGTGGGTCTTAACCGTAGTTTCCGATATAAATAATTTTCCTGCAATACCCTTGTAGTTATTACCCTGAGTTAAAAGATCAAGGACTTCTTCCTCACGCGCGGTTAAATATGTCAGCAGATTTTCTGAATCGCTTGCGGCATTTTCTTCTTTGAAAGAGCTCTGGAAGTATTCAAAAAATCTTGAAGAAAGTGCAGACGGAAGATAAATTTTACCTGCTGCAACTTCGTCTATTGCGTAAATTAATTGAGCTGATGCCATAGTTTTTAATATATAACCTTTTGCACCGAGCTTCATTGCACGGAAAATTAAATCAGAATCATCATAACCGCTTAAAGCAATTACTCTTGTATCAAGTTCTAATCTTTCGATTTCTTGAATTGCTTGTAATCCGTCTTTTTCAGGCATATTAATATCCATTAAAACAACGTCAGGGCGGTACTTTTTAATAAGATTAATGCCTATATTCGCACTTGTTGTTGCTCCGACTACATCGTAACTGCTTTCAAGTGTGATTAATTCTTTTACACCCCTTAAATGATCCGCATTGTCATCAATTAACAAAACTCTTAATTTCCCTCTAAACTCTCTCATTTTATCTCCCCTTTATTTTAGTTACCTTAACTACACTTTATATACTACTATTTTTGGACGGGGTTATTCATCCATGTTCCGATTGATATTGTAGTCATGGCGGTTTGAGAAATTGGCGTACATCTTAGGATTGATATTTTGCCTCAACCATGCTCTAGACCATGATTAGCGGCATGGTTGATTTTTTTGTAAACTTTTTTTCTTTACATTTTTTGATGTACAACAGTTGTGGTATAATTTGTGGTGAGGAGATAATAATGGAAATATTAATTTTTATAGGAGGATTTGTATTAGGAGCGGTATGTGTATTTGTTCCATTTTTTACGGCGCAGAAAAATACAAAAGCAGAATTTGAAAATCTCGCAAATAGAATTTTTAAAGAAAATGCCGTTGAATTTTCAGTACAAAATCGCGAACGTCTGGATGAATTTTTCAAACTTTTTAAAGAACGTATTGAAGATTTTGAAAAGAGAACTGAAGATAATTTTAAACAGGAAAAGGAAAATTTTACAATATTTGATTTGAATATTAAAAATTTTCTTGAAACCGGTAAAAAGATTTCAATGGATGCAAATGCTCTTGTTAATGTTATGAAATCTGACAACCGCACCTCCGGCAAGTGGGGTGAAATTGTTTTGGAAAGAGTTCTGGAAGCCTCCGGCTTGAGAAAAGATGAAGAATATAAAATTCAGGCCGGATCATCTGAAGGCAGGCCTGATGCAACTGTTTTTCTTCCGGATAACAGATGTATTTATATAGATTCCAAAACCTCTTTTGCTTCCTTTGAAGGTTACGTCAACTCTGATAACGAATATGAGAAAGATGTCCACCTTAAACAGTTTATTGAATCTACTAAAGCTCATATTACTGGTCTTGTCAAGCGAGATTATTCATCAGATGACAGATCGCCGGATTATGTTCTAATGTTTATTCCTATTGAAAGCTGTTATGCAATGCTGTTTTGCGAGGACTGTACACTGTGGGATTTTGCTTGGAAAAATAAGGTTATGCCGGTATCTCCTTCAACTTTGCTCGCTGCGTTGAAAATTATTAATTCATTTCATATTGTGGACAGGCAGAATAAAAATGCGCTTGAAATTTCAAGAATTTGTTCCAGGATGATTGATAAATTTTCGGATTTGTTAGGGGATTTAAGTAAAATTAAAAATGCATATAATTCAGCCGTCACAAAACTTACCGGCAAGGATAACATAATTAATCAGTTGAACAGAATTGAAGAACTCGGGGTTAAAGGGGCAAAAAATATGCCTGAAATCCCTGAAGAAATTATTTGACGGCGGTTAATTCTTCCGTTTTTAGGTATTTCTTTTTCGTTCTATTATAGGTGTTTAATTTGTAAGTTTTGCCGTCTGTTGAAATTTTTATGGAATTGCTGCGATCTGTACGGTAAATTTTTGTGTTTTTCAATATGTCAAGAGTGGTTTCGTTCGGATGGCCGAAATTGTTCGTACCTGTTGAGATTATTGAAATTTCATTGCCGATAAAGTTTGTCATCTTTCTGTTGACTACATTTTTGCCGCCGTGATGTCCTACTTTTAAAACTTCAATATTTTGAGGAATGTCTTTTTGGACTTTGTCAAATGCAATTATTCCGGCATCTCCCATAAACAACATGTCAAAATCTTTATAGCTTAAAAGAGTTATTATGGAATTTTCATTGTCATTTTCCGGTATATTCGCTATAAATGTTCGCATTTTTAAATCGGGTTCTTCGTAAATTATTTTATTATTTTCGCCAAGCAAAGTCGTGATATGGTGTTTGTCAATCGACTCAAAAATTTTGTTTGTTGTGTATGTATTACGCCTTAAAGAATTTACGTATATTGTTTTGATTTTTAAATCTTCTATTAAATCCGGTGCCCCGCCTGCGTGATCTAAATCAAAATGGGTTAAAATCATTCCTTCAATATTTTTAATTCCTCTGTCTTTTAGATATTTTGTAATAACAAGTTTTGCAGTGGAGGATGAACTTTTGTAGCTCATTTTTGCAGTGTCAATTATAAAATATTTATTAGCCGGAGTCTTTATCAGAAAAGCATCGGCATTTCCGACATCAAATGTTATAATTTCAAGCGCGTGATTAGGAATATTTATTGTTGTGAGTAACAATAAAATTATTGCGCCTGTAATTATATAAACAAGTTTTTGGTGGAATCCTTTTTCAAATCCGATTGTAATTAAAAGTAATATTCCGTAAAAAATCAATACTTGCATTACATTCGGATGGGTCGTATAAATAATTGAATTCGGCAGAGAAGCAAAATAATTTGATATTGCAACAATTATATCTAGTGCGTATTTCAAAACAAAATCAAAAACCATACAGACAAAATCCGCAATTGGTTTTATCGCAGCAAGTATTGAGCTTACAAATCCGCCAAAACTTATTACGCTTAAAAACGGTACGGTCAGAATATTGGCTAAAATTGAATATGTACTGATTGTGTTAAAATAAAACATCTGTAAAGGCGCTACCCATAATTGTGCGATTATAGGAATTAATATCCCGCCTTTGAGCCATTCCGGAAGTTTGATATCCTTAAATTTTTCAAAAATAACCATACCTGTTGTTAAAAGTCCGAAGGTTACAATAAATGAAAGTTGAAATCCTACATCATTTATGTATGCAGGATTGTATAGAAGCATTAAAAATGCAACAAAAGACAAAAGCGCGACACTGTGTGCGTCCCGGTCTATTAATTTTCCTATCTGTATAAACAAAAGCATTAATGCTGCTCGCAAAACCGATGCTCCCAGTCCTGTCATCAAGGTGTAAAGTATTACCATTATTATTCCGCCGGCAATGTTGATTTTGTAAGGTACCCGGAAAAATCTCATTATGAAAAAACAAAATCCGAAAATGAATGCAACATTCATACCGGATGCCGCAAGTATATGCAATAGACCTGAATTTATAAATGTTGATTTTATATAATCCGGCGGTGCAACTGCATCATCGCCGAATACTACTCCGCCTAAAATTTCAAGATTTGGTGATTCAAGATATTTTGAATGGCTTTTTAAAATATTATTTCTTATTTCATTTAGTTTTCGTAAAAATTTCCATCTTAAATTAAGTTCTCCATCCGTTATTATAATATCATCGCCGGTTGTATAAACCGTTGTGAATGTATTAAAATTTTGCAGGTATCTTCCGTAATCAAACTGTGACGGATTTCCGGCTTTGAACGGACGCCTTACTTTTGCGTTGATTTTTAAATTGTCACCGATATTTAAATTCGTTATACTCTCATAAATTGTTACATAAGTTTTGGCTTTTATATCGCGGCCTTGTGCTTTTTTCACGTCTAAAAAGAATTTTGTTTTTTCTTTTGTAACTGCCGGTATTGAAACAATTTGACCTTCAATTTCAGTATCGACAGGCGCCATATCATATAATTGATCGCTTGTATTTACTCTGAAATAAGAATTGAAAAATCCAAAATAAAATATCAGTATCCAAAAAATTATGTATTTGACGGTTAATCTTTTTTGCAGAATTAAAATAATGCCGGCTGTAGTTAATAAAGCTGATGTAAAAATTTCGCAGTGGTTGAAATATGACAGTATACCTGCCATAAACATAAAAGAGGTTATAAACATTACGGCATTTTTGCTTTGTAATGTTGAATTTAGATATTCTCTCAGCATTTGATAAATGAATTATATCATAGATATTATTTGCCGAATATCCAGAATTTCTTTTTCTTTTTTGGTTGTTTTTGAGGTGATGTGTGTTTTTGCGGTCTAAATGCACCTTCAGATAATGTTTTACTGTATTCTCCTGTTGTATGTGCATAGTCAAAAAGCACGACTCCGTCAGCTTTTAATTTGCGTGTTTCGTGGATTTGCCGTACTAAATCTTCTTTTGACCCGCCCATAAATGTTACGAAAATTCCTGCGTAAATATTTGTTTTACCGCCTTTAATTTTCATTACATCATCCATCATTGAAGAAACCATTTTAGGATCATAGGTTAAAAATAGCGGTGTAAAACCGTCGATAAAATCTCTTTTTGACCATGTTCTCCAATCCTGTTGTTTGGTATTAAGAGCGTTTTCTACATCCGGAAAAACCACTGTGCTGATAAATACATTATTCTGCCGGCCGAGCGTACCTGCTTTTGCTACAAAATTTGTAATTTGTTCCCGTCTGTAATTTTCCCAGTCCTTCCAAAGATTGTCATTGTACTTTATATTAATCGGGTCTGTTTTGTACATATCTTTAAAATCTTTTCTTGCGTATTCCGTAAAACCCCAGCTTCCGGCTTCATTTTTCGAGATTGCCTGAGGATATCTTATGTAATCCAGATTTATACCGTCCGGCTTATAGGTACACATAATTTCAGTCAAAAGTTTAAGCAAAAATTCCTGAACTTTCGGATTTGCAGGGTCAAGAAAATATCCGTTATGTTCAGAATTTGAACTGGTTGGAGTTTTTGAAGTGTAATTTTGTTTTGTTTTATTCCCCCATTCAGGGTGTACTGCAAGTATACTTTTTGCATTATGTGAAGGCGGTATATTGCCTACATAAAATGATTGAAACCATATGTGAACTTTCATTCCGCGTTTATGGGCTTCTTGAACCCAAATTCTTAGGGGGTCGAATTTGTTGAATTGTTCGTTCTGAACTATAAAACCATACTCCTTCATTGTTTTGCTCGGGAAAATGGTTTTACCGTGATAGAATGTTTCCAGAAAAATGGTGTCAATTCCCATATCTTGCATATTGTTTAATGTTGAAGTTATTTTGAATTCATTTGTTTCTGTGGGTCTTATCCAGACACCTTTGAGTTCTTTCGGCAGGTATGGAAGTGCGGAGGTGATTGCATTATCAGCTTCTTCTACTGCAAGTTTTGAATATTTTTTTACTTTGTCTTGATTTTCAATGTCTTTTTTTGCTTTTTTTAAGTATTTTTGTGCTTCCGTAATGTGTGCAAGAGGAATTTTTGTGCTGTATGCCGGCACTTTGCTTTTATAATAATCCATCATGTTTTTAGCTTCTTCTATTTTATTTTCAGCTTCAAACATGTAGCTTTCGGAAGTCGTGTATACATTAAGTGTATTTTTTTCTTTATCAATAAAAACTTTAGTGCCGACTGTAATATTTTGATTGAGCCAGATTTTAGAAGTTCCGTGACCGCTTATGACAATTCCGTCTGCAGGGATAAATGAATTGGCACCGCTTATCATCGTTATAATATTATTTTGTACTATTGCTTCCGTACCGTATTCATTGGTATTTGTTCTTTCGCCGAAAACGGGTGTATAAATTATAAGTTGATTCGGCCCTCTGCCGCCAGGAAAAATGCTGCCTTCTTTATTATTTTGCAGTGTCGGGTTTGTAATATCAATTTGTTTTGAGGCTTGTGAAAAAATTATTTCATTGCGGGAAAGTTTTACGGGGCTGTAGATATCTTCTGCGGCGTTTACTCCTATTGCCGTAAACATTAATGAAAATATTAAAATAATTTTTGGTTTTATATTCATTTTTATTCCCTGACAGAATTTTGATAGTATCCCGAATTGTTATAATTTAATGATTCTATTTGTATTATTTTGCCCTTAAGGTTTGTATTTTGTTGATTTAATTCGTATGCCTTTTCATAATAATACTTTGCTTTTAATAGATCTGCAAATTTTTCATATATTGTAGCAATTTTTAAGTTTAAATCATAGTATCCGTCGTAGCCGTTTGCGTATGCAATTTTAAAATACCTGAGAGCACGTTTAAAATCATTTCTTTTGTAGTAAAAATCGCCGAAATAGTAGTTTAAATAAGGATCTTTTTTATTTATGTCATAACAGGTATAAAAGTATTGTTTTGCAAATCTGTCAAGGTGTTTGGCGTCATAAGTTCTGGCAAGCTGAACCATCGGATATATTTCCAGCGGACGAATTTTGGTAATAATATAATATTTCCCCATTGCGGTACTTAAATATTTTGTATCGCCCGTTTGCTCATACATTTCAAAAAATTCATCAGCGTCTTTCAGTATAGCCGTATCATCCAGTACGGAATAATCCATTAAATTATCTTCGTACTTTACAGACCCTTTCTCAATGGGAAAAACAGGAAGTACGAAGATAAAAAGACTTATTAACAGATATAATAATTTTTTACAGATCATCATAACTCGGTGATGTCTTGACATCATGGCGCATGAAAGAACCGTCATCCAGTGCCGGATCCAGGTAAATAAAGAAATTTTTTATCCATCTTATAATTTTTGGATCGTTAACATTTTTTATTTCATCAGTAGTCAAATATGTTTCTCCGTTTACGCTGGCCTTATTAATTTGTACAATATCAACAACAGCACTTGAATGCCCGTGATTATATAAATATTCGGGAGATGTGGATTCTTCCGGTGTTATGCCCGCGAATACAGGAAGAATACCAAATACAGTTGCTAAAATTGTTAGTAAAAATTTCATTTTCATATCTACCTCTTATTATACATTCTTTATTAATTAATACAAATATATTATATTTTTTTAATATTTTCCTGTATTATTCGTATGATTTTATTATAATTTCTTCCAATTTTTCCAACAATTCGTTTTCAGGAACTTTTGCGACTATTTCGCCTTTTTTAAAAACGTAGCCTTCATTTATGCCGCCTGCAATTCCAAAATCTGCGTGCTTTGCCTCTCCCGGTCCGTTAACGGCGCAGCCCATAGTCGCGATGGTAATATTTTTATCAAGGTTTTTGAATTTTTCTTCAACACGTTTTGCAAGACTTATCAGGTCAATTTGTGTTCTGCCGCATGTCGGGCATGATATAAAATTAACTCCTTTTTGCCTTAAGCCTAAACTTTTCAAAATATCAAAACCGGCGATGACTTCCTCTTTCGGATTTTCGGTTAATGAAACTCTTATGGTGTCGCCTATTCCTTCAGCAAGCAGTGTTCCGAGTCCTACTGAAGATTTAATTAATCCTCCTATGAGTGTTCCAGCCTCAGTTACTCCCAAATGTAAAGGATACGGAATTTTTTCAGCAATTGAGCGGTAAGCCTCTATTGTTGTCAAAACGTCTGATGATTTGAGCGAAACTTTTATTAAATCAAAATCTAAATCTTCAAGAATTTGTATGTGTTTCATTGCGCTTTTAACCATTTTTTCCGAAAGAGATATGTCTTCATCCGTAAGCTCTTTTTCCAAAGAACCGGCGTTGACACCTATTCGTATGGGGATTTGCTGCTGTTTTGCAAGATTTACGACTTTTTCAACATTTTCGCGTTTGCCTATATTACCCGGATTAAGCCTTAATGCATTTATTCCGTTATTTATACATTGTATTGCAAGTCTGTAATCAAAATGTATATCCGCGACAAGCGGTACTGGTGATTTCTTAACTATTTCCTTAATTGCATCTGCCGCATCTTTATTTAATACTGCCAGCCGGACAATTTCACAACCTTTTTCTGCAAGTTCGTTAATCTGGTTTAAAGTTGTTTTTACATCCCGTGTGTCTGTATTACACATTGATTGAACGCTTATTGGGGCATCTCCGCCTACTTTTATATCGCCTATTTTGATTTGTTTAGATTGTCGTCTTTTTATCATAATATTATATTAATATAAAATATTTATTTGTGCTATAATTATCTTAAAAAAAGGAGAATTCTTATGAGAGTTGCTGTTATATCCGATATTCATGCTAATCTTATTGCTTTAGAGGCAGTTTTAAAAGATATTGAACAAGAAAATTGTGAACATATAATATGTCTTGGTGATTTGGTTCTTGCAGGTCCGCAGCCGAAAGAAACTCTTGTATTTGTACGGCAGCAGAACTGGACAATTGTTCAAGGAAATACTGATAAACTTATTGTTGATTACGGTCAGGATATTATAGGTATGTTGAAAGAGAATTATCCTGTTATGGCAAATGCATTAGTTGATGATATAAATTATATAACTGAAGATGATAAGAAATTTTTAGAGGAACTTGCTCCTATGATTTCTGCTGATATTGACGGAGTGAAAATTCTTTTTGTGCATGGATCGCCACGCGCAAATAATGAAAACATATTACCCGGCCGCCCGTTAGATGAAATTGAAGAAATAATAGCCGATACTGAGGCGGATTTAATTCTTTGCGGACATACTCATATTCCGTGCGGGTATCAGACTAATAAAAAACAAACTGTTGTCAATGTCGGAAGTGTCGGACGTCCTATGACTCCGTCACCTTTAGCTTGTTATGTTGTAGTTGATTCCGAAAACGGTATTTTTAATGTAAGACATAAATTTGTTGATTATGACAGAGAAAAAGCTTCTGAATTAGTTCGTGCAAGAAATTTTGAAGGCGCTGATCAGCTGGCTGAATTATTGATTAATCCAGTTAATCGTCACATATAGTTGTAATTTTATTTTTGTGTTATAGTGTATTTACGAGGATTTTTTTAGAAAGCAGATTTTATGAATATGGATAAAGAAAAACTCGTTTCTTACATTAAGAAACTAACCGAGCCGAAAATATTGGTTATTGGTGATTTAGCTATAGATGAAATGATTTACGGTGATGCCGAACGTATTTCGCGGGAGGCTCCGGTTTTAATCCTCCAGCATACACGTACAAAATTAATTCTTGGAGGAGCTTCAAATGCAGCCCATAACGTTTCGACTTTAAATAATGGTAAAATAGGTGTTATAGGCGTTTGTGGTGATGATTATCAATCCGGACAATTAATTGATACATTTGAAAAAGCAAATGTGGATTGTAAATACCTGGTAAAAGACCCCGAGAGAAAAACTACCACGAAAACACGTATTTCCGGTTCCATTACGACCTCAATTACACAGCAGATTGTCCGTATTGACAGGCAGACAAATACTCCGGTTTCGCCTGAAACAGAAAATAAAATTATCAGCAATATTGAAAAAGCTATTCCTGAATATGATGCGATTATTTTGTCAAACTATCATATAGGGACATTGACAAAAAAAATTATTGAGACAACGATAAGGCTTACTAACAGATATAATAAAATTGTTGTCGTTGATGCTCAAAAAGATTTGAATATCTACAAAAATATAACTTCTATGACTCCAAACCTTCCCGATACTGAAAAAGCCGTAGGGTTTGAACTTAATAATGATGAAGATTTGAAAAAGGCAGGGGATAAATTACTTTCTGATACAAAAGCAAAAGCAATACTTATAACCTGCGGGGCTGACGGCATGTTTGTTGCTGAGCCTAAAAAGAAATATACAAAAATTCCGGTATTTAATAAGTCGGAAGTGTTTGATGTGACAGGTGCCGGTGATACGGTTACCGCTGTTTATACGCTTGCGCTTGCGGCCGGTGCGGATTTTGTCCATGCCGCAATTATCGGTAATATAGCGGCAAGTCTTGTCGTAAGACAATTCGGTTGTGCAACAACGACTATTCATGAATTGCTGGATGCCGCTGCTAAATTATAGGAGAATGTTATGCAAAAGTTTTTGGATTTACTCAAAAAAATTAGACCGATTGATATAATTATTATTGTCGGTGTTGTTATTGCTTTGATTGTAGGATTTTTTACATATACCAATTTTAGACAAACTGCTGATAAACAGATTGAAGCAACTTCTAAAATCAGATTTCAGTTTTATATAAGAAGTGTCACACTGACAAGCAATAAAGTTCCTATGACTAAAAGAGAAAAAACATTTATCAGCATAAGAAATGTTCCTTATTCTGATTTGGATATTGTGGACGTCCAGTCAGACCGAAAAAAAATAATTTTGCCGACATTTAATTCAAAAAAAGTTGTTGTGGTTGAAGATGTTTCGCAGGCCAGCCTTTATGATATTGTAGTAACTCTTGAAGATACTGCTAAAATTACAAAAGACGGTGCTGTTGTAGGCGGTAATAAAATTAAAATGGGATTACCGATAACATTAGAGGGCAAAGATTATAAGTTTAACGGAATTGTTTCGGACCTGCAACTTGTGCCGGTCAGCCATGACGTAATTAATAATCAAAGTACAGCTTACGATGTTCAGTAAAGTCATATTCAAAATTCAGGATAAACTTACATATTTTTACGATAACAGTCTGTTTTTGCAGAATATTGATACATTTATATTTGTGTCAATTCTTGCTGTAATTGTTGCATCAACTTTTTTGTCATCCGATTATATAGGGTTTATTGCCCTTGTTACAATGTTTTTGACATTTGTGAAAATTTTGACTAAACAGGGCGACAAATTTACGTTCAATCATTTTGAATTGTTTTTGGCTGCATATTTTATGATTGTTCTTATAAGTCTTGCCGGTTCAAGTTTGTTTGCATTGAGTTTGAAAGGTTTTTTAAAAACTTTTACATATATAGGTTTTTATTTTTCGGCAGCGCATTATTTTAAGAACAATTTGTCTAAAATCCCCTATGTTATTGCTGTAATAGCATTGTGTATCGGGTTTGAAAGTATTATTGGTGTCTTGCAAAATTCTGCGCATGTAGAAGCTATATCCGGCTGGCAGGATAAAACAGGACATAATCCGGAAGAAATCATGACACGTGTTTACGGGACTTTGAAGCCGTTCAATCCGAATCTTTTAGGCGGATATTTTGTTGCAGGAATTCCGGCAATTTTTGGAATGTGTGCGTATTTTCTTTTTCATAAAAATTATAAACGCATGATATTTTTTGCGTTTTTTTCTCTGCTGGCTGTTTTTGCATTGTTTTTGACGGGGTGCAGGGGGGCTTATCTTGCACTGCTTTTAATTCTTGCGCTTACGTTTCTTGTTTCAGCAAAATTTTTTTGGGAAAAATATAAGACAATATATTTATCTTTAATCGGTGCTGCAGTAGGGATGTTTACGGCTGCTTTGTTATTTGTGGCCTCTTTAAGAGCAAGATTTTTGTCAATTTTTGCAATGCGGCAGGATTCATCAAATTCTTTCAGGTTTAATGTTTATCAATCATCCCTCGAAATGTTTAAAGACAACTGGCTTTTAGGAATTGGTGTCGGAAACAGAAATTTTAGGGAAATTTACGGACTTTATATGAAAACGGGATTTGACGCTTTAAGCGCATATAATATTTTTCTGGAAATTGCTGTTGAAAGCGGAATTTTTGCCCTTATTGCGTTTTTGGGATTTTTAATTCTGCTGGTTAAAGATTCTGTAAAAATAATATTGAATTCTTTTGATATTGAAAGAATAATTTTTGTATCTGCTGCTTTGATATCAATACTTGCCGTAATGTTTCACGGGCTTGTTGATACGGTATTTTTCAGACCGCAGATTCAGTTCGTTTTTTGGACTATGGTTGCTGTTATCTCTGCATACAGTTATAAAAATACTGACTCTGCAAATGTCTGATATAAAGCTTTTATAAAGGCATAAAAAAGATGTGGTAAACTTAAATTAAGGGTAGTTAAGAAGGAGAATTATATATGATACCTATTTTAGATTCAAAACGTCAGTACGCAACAATCGGTGCGGAAGTTGAAAAAGCTGTTTGTGATGTTTTACGTTC
>CALUQQ010000036.1 GCA_944322955.1 Candidatus Gastranaerophilales bacterium | reverse complement strand
AAAGAAACTCTTTTAACTGCATCAGATAAAGGTTGTCAGGAAAATATAACAAATGAGCGTGCATATTGTACAAAATTAATTCAGATGAATAATTGGAAAATTCCTGACGATTATTTTTACAAGTTTTAAAAAATTGCCGGACAAATTTTGTCCGGCAAAATAATTATTTAACAAAATAACTTGCGTTTACATTAGCGTAAATTTTGATGACACCGGTTGCAATAGGTGTTGAGCTTCCCATAGCAGCTTCAGAATCTGCCATCGCGGATTTTGCCATCATATTATACATAATCCGTTGAGATACGCCTGTTGTGTTGCAGCTTGCGGAGATTGATTTTGTCCCTGTAATCATTGTACCCGCTGCTTTTGCAAGAAGTTCGGCTCTGGCACGGGTCTTTTGTGCTGCCTGAGTAAGAAGTCCGTCGCATTCTTTTTCGTATGTTGACAATGTAAAATTCAGGTTATCAATGTTTGTCGCCCCCAGTGTTATTGCCTGATCAATTATGTCGCCGGCTTTGTCGATTGATTTTGTGTGGACAATAATTCTGTTTGAAACTTCGTATTTGTCAAAATTTCTTTTGTTATTTGTGTATACATAAACAGGCTGTGCGCTGTAATCCGATGTTTTAACCCAGTCGCCGTTTGCAGGTGTTATCAAACTTTTCATTGCATTATACAATTTGTCGGAAAGCTGTTTATTCTCTAATGTTGCCTCCTGCATTGATTTGTTGTCGTAAGTTACGACAGCGATTGAAATTTCAACGGTGTCCGGTGAAAGCTCTTTGTTGGCTGTGGTCGTTGCGCTTACAAATCCTCGTTCTGCTTCCGCAAAAACAGCTGGTGCTGCCAAAAGCCCTGCAAGCACAGCGCCTAATAAAATCTTTTTCATAATTTTGTCTCCTTATTTACTTCGTTATCGGATGCGTCTTGCGAAATTTTTTCGCTTTCTTCAAGGTTTTTAAGTATCATTTTATTAATAATTCGAGCCTGAGATTGCATTTTAACGCGGTCCATAAGTGTTTTAAGTTCTTCTTCATTGAGTTCTTTAGGTGTCGCAAAAGACACAACAACACTCTGTTTTGAAGCGATAAAATAAATTAAAGCAACGATTGCCCAGAGTAAAATCCCCTGAAACAGGTTAATCTGCGGGACATTAATTCCCGCAAAACGGTTCCATATGCTCATTGCAACAAAGCCCGGAAATCCTATAAATCCTGCCGCAAGACATGTTACGATAAATAATGCTGTTATAAGGCCTCTAAATCCGTTTATTTGTATTATTTTTGCATTCCTTCTCATAAATCTTCCTTTATCATCTCAAGAAATTCTTCTTCCGTCAATATTATAACACCTAAATTTTGTGCTTTGTCTAATTTGGATCCGGGATTTTCTCCTGCAATCACGTAGGTTGTTTTTTTAGATACGGAAGATGAGGTTTTCCCTCCGAGTTTCTTTATTATATCAGAAGCTTCGTCTCTTGTCATGTTATTTAATGTCCCTGTTAAGACAAATGTCATGCCTTTGAGCTTGTCAGATTTAGGAAGAGCTTTTGATGACGGATTTACGCCAAGATTTTTTAATTCGTTAAGCATATGAATATTATGTTCATCATGGAAAAATTCATAAATTGATTCTGCCATTTTGTCACCGATTCCGTCAATTTCGCAGAGAGTCATAATATCGGCGTTTTGAATTTCGTCAAGTGAAGCAAACCTTTCCGCAAGAATTTCAGCGCTTTCTTTACCTATATATCGTATTGCAAAAGCGGTCAAAATTCTGTTTAGAGGTCTTGTTTTACTGTCTTGAATTGAGGTGTACATATTGTAGGCTGATTTTTCTTTCACACCATCAAGCTGCAAAAAATCCTGCATTGTGAGTCTGTAAAGATCAACAGCATTGCTTATAAATCTGTTGTCATAAAGCTGCTGGATTATTGCAGGTCCGATAAATTCAATATCCATAGCATCTTTTGAAACCCAAAATTCAATTTTTGCTGTAATTTGCTGGGAGCAGTTTTTACTTTCGCAGTAAAGATTTACTTCACCCGGTTTCGCCGTCAAAAGCGATCCGCATGCGGGGCAGTTTGTCGGCGGAATGTAAACCTGCAGTTTGTCGTGTTCGGGAGTTTCCATAACTTTTATTACTTTCGGAATAATTTCCGCTGCTTTTTTTATCAATACAGTGTCACCAATTCTTACATCAAGGCGTTTTATTTCGTCAAAGTTATGCAGACTTGCTCTTTGGACACAGCTTCCGGCAAGAAGAACAGGTTCAAGTATTGCAACTGGCGTGACTGCTCCTGATTTCCCGATGTTTAACTCTATATCCAATAATTTTGTTGTTACCTCCTCCGGAGGAAATTTAAAGGCGGTTGCCCATTTCGGAGCACGTGAGGTAAAACCTAAATCATCCTGACAACTCAGGCTGTTTACTTTTATAACAACGCCGTCTGTTGCATAGTTCAGGTCTTTTCGTTTTGTATCCCATTCCTTGCAGTAATTAATTGCCTCGTCAATATTTTTGCATAACCTTATATTCGGATTTATTTTAAATCCGAGTTTCTTAAGATACATCATGCCTTCATAATGTGTTCTCGGGGCATTTGGTATCTTTTCAAATACAGATGAATATACAAAAATTGATAAATCTCTTTTGGCGGTAATTGTGCTGTCTAATTGGCGTATTGAGCCGCTTGCTGCGTTTCTCGGGTTTGCAAAGACTTTTTCGCCTTTTGCCAGGTTTTCTTCATTTAATTTTTCAAATGATGTTTTGGGCATGTAAATTTCGCCTCTTACTTCAACATCAACCGGTTCAAAAAGTTTTAAAGGGATTGCTTTGATTGTCTTTAAGTTGGGAGTAATATCTTCGCCCGTTACTCCGTCGCCTCTGGTTACTCCGCGTATAAAAATACCGTTTTCATATGTCAGAGCTATCGCAAGTCCGTCAATTTTAAGCTCGCACACCAAATCTATATTGTCGCCGCATTCTTTTGTGACGCGGTCATACCATTTTTTAAGCTCATCTTCGTTATATGTATTATCCAAACTGTAGAGGCGGTATTTGTGTGTATGCGGAAAGAATTTTTCGCTGACGGAGCCGACCCTTTGCGTTGGGCTGTCAGGGGTTTTTAAAAGCGGATATTTTTCTTCAAGCTCCTTTAACTCCGCAAACATTTTGTCATATTCAAAGTCGCTTAAATACGGGTTTTCTTCAACATAATATTTGTAATTGCTCTTGTTTATTTCATCTTTTAAAAAATTTATTCTTTCTAACGGTGCTTCCATTTTTCCCTCTTTTTATAAAATATTATAACACAAATTTGAGAAGCGGAAACCACGTGTATACTTGATTTATAAGTCAATCAGGAGGGCTGCGAAGTATGCTTGATTATTTAGGATCGTAGATTAGGTCGTTTACCGTTACGTTAAATACTTCGGCTATTTTGATTATTGTTGAAAGTTTTGGTTCGGATAATTCATTCTCAATGGAACTTATTTGTTGATTACTCATTTGTATTTTTTCGGCAAGTAACTCTTGACTTATCCTGTGCTTTGTTCTGAGAAGTCTGATATTGTCTGCAATATTTTTCAATAATCTTTTTTGTTCCATTCTTATATTATAGAGGTATTGCAATTTAAATATAATCAGCTATAATTATAATTATTATAACTACATTTATAAAAATTATAATTACAAGCGTAATCAAAAATGAATAGAGAAATAATTGACAAACTTTTTGAAATAAATAATCAACTTACTGATATTGAAAATTTGATTGAAATTCTCACAAAGTATTGCGAGCTTTCAGAAGAAGATTATTCGAAAATCACAGTCCTGTTATTCATTATCCAAAAACAAATTTGTTTGTTTGTTGATTTGCAAGAAAGTCTTTTCGGAATTTGTAAAGATGAAAATTATTCTCCGAAATAGTTTTTTAATCCTACGGTCAACTTTTTGTTTTTACAAAGTTTTTTAAGTTTGGCGATTGCGCGGTTTTCGATTTGTCTTATACGTTCTCTGGAAACTCCGTATTGAGAGCCGATTTCGTCGAGGGTTTTTTTGGCTCCGTTATTATCAAGCCCATAGCGCAAAATTAAGACATCGCGTTCTTTCTGGCTTAGTTGGTTTAAAATTTTTCTGATATCTTCAAGCAAATTTTCTTGTGAGACCCTGCTGTCAGGTGTTATTGTGCTTTCATCAACAATAAAATCGGATAATTTAGTTGAATCTTCGTCGGAGCTTGCCGGTGTATCCATGCTTATTGTGGATTGTGCGGCTTTGACAATTGAGGTTAATTTGCTGACAGGAACGCCCAGTCGGTATGCGATTTCCTGTTTTGTGGGAGAATGTCCGAGTTCTGTTGTCAAATCAAGTGTTGCACGGCGGATTTTGCCTAATGATTCTATCATGTGTATCGGAAGTCTTATAATTCTTGCTTTATCGGCTATTGCACGGGTGATTGACTGTTGTATCCACCAGGTGGCATAGGTTGAAAATTTATAGCCTTTTGTGTAATCAAATCGTCCGGCTGCTTTCATCAAGCCCATATTGCCTTCCTGAATTAAATCAAGAAATGAAAGTCCCCGTCCTATATATTTTTTGGCAATGCTTACAACCAGTCTGAGGTTGGCATTTACAAGCAAGTCTTTTGAAAAATCATCATGCTGGTCTTTGATTTTTTTTGCAAGTTCAAGTTCCTGTTCTGATGACAAAAGCGGAATTTTACCTATCTGCTGCAGATAAAGTCTTACGCTGTCGTCCGCATTTACGCTTGATAAGCTCTCCTGAACTTTAGGATCTTCTACTGATTCCAGAACATTGTCATCGTCTTCTTGAATTTTATGGAAATCTATATTTTCATCAGATATATCATCTGTCAGTATGCCAAATTTTTCAAACTCTTTTTTCATGTTTTGCTCCGTAATTTTATATTACAACATATTTAGGGGTTAAGTTTATTTTTTAATATTATTTAACTTTTGTCGTAAAGTCTCAAAGATTATTGCGCTCAGGGCATTTGATACATTAAGTGAGTTAAAATTGTTCATCATCGGGATTTTTACAATAAAATCCGAAAGTTTTAACAGTGATTTTGAGACGCCTGCGTGTTCCGCGCCCATTATTATTGCCGAATTCATATTGCAATAATCTATGTTGTAATAATTATCTTTTGCGGATGCATCTGTGGCAATTATCCACCAGTCCTTATTTTTTAGCTTTTGGACAGCGTTAACCAGGCTATTGACTTTTATAATCGGTATGTGGTTAATCGCACCGGCGCTTGTTTTTTCAACTATTGAATTCACTAAGACATTTCGTCTTGACGGTATAATAATCCCGGCGGCACCTGCACAAACGCATGTTCTTATTATTGCACCAAGATTGTGCGGATCTTCAACTCCGTCTAAAATGATTAAGGAGGCATTTGTATAAGATTTATTTAAAAAGTCGTCAATCTCTGTGTATTGGATAGGTGAAATCTGTGCAATAATTCCTTGATGATTGTATTCGGCATAATTCTGAAATTTTTCTTTTGCAACAAATTGATATACAACGCTGTTTTTTTGAGCCAATTCTTTGATTTTGTTTAATTTTGCGTCGCTGTGAAGATTTTTGGAAATGAGAATTTTGTTTATTTCTCTGTCACCAGAAATTAATGCTTCAAGAACTGAATTTTTGCCGAAAATAATATCATTCATTATTTTGAACCCTCATCAGGCAATACTTGTCTTTCGGCGGCAGATGGTATATTATTTGATTTGTTTGAACACTCCAGCATTCTATCAATACAGCCAAGTGCTTTTTTTGCTAAACTTTTTTCAACATCAATTTCGTGCTGTTCGTTTAAAAGAGCGTTATAAATATCATCCAGCGTATGCCATTTCATATTCTGGCAGATAATATTGTCTTTTATCATTATGAATTCTTTTTCCGGCAGGTCGCGTTTAAGCCTGTCGTAAACTCCTTTTTCCGTCGCAATTATAAATTGTTTTGCGCTGCTTTCGTGTGCGTATTTCATAATGCCTGTTGTGCTGCCTACATAATCCGAAATTTCCGTGACTGATTTGTGGCATTCGGGATGTGTTAAAATTTTGGCGTCAGGATATTTTTTACGCATTGATATGACGTCTTGTGCTTTTATTCTCAAGTGCGTCGGGCAGTATCCGGGATAGGTGATAACTTCAACACTATTTAACTGTGATTCTATCCATTTGCCAAGATATGTATCAGGTAAAAATAATACTTTTGGGGCTTTTAAGCTGTCAACAATTTTAATCGCATTTGAACTTGTGCAGCAAATGTCGCATTCCGATTTGACTTCCGCCGTTGAATTTATGTAGCATACTGTCGGAATTCCGGGATTTTTTGATTTGAAATCTCTTAATTGATCTAAATTAATCATATCAGCCATTAAGCAGCCGGATTCCAGCCTTGGTAATAAAACTTTTTTATCTGGAGATAGTATTTTGGCTGTTTGAGCCATAAAATAAACACCCGCAAAAACTATAATCTCTGCATTCGTTTTTGCTGCCATTTGACTTAAATATAGTGAATCACCAACGTAATCCGCTACTTTATCTATCTCGGCATTTTGGTAGCAATGCGCAAGAATTACGGCATTTTTCTCTCTTTTTAATTCGTTTATTTTTTCGATTATTCCATCCATTCAGATTTTTCTCCTACATATAGTGTAAATTTATGTTAAATTTGGGATGTTTGTAAAATATATTGTATAATAAAAATAAGAATAATTGTAAAATTAACGAAAATTATGATAGAAAAATTTTTAAATGATTTGTTATCAAAACTTGGTGCCGGCAGTAAGGAAATTATTTATTTGTCCGTAACGCCGGGTGTGGGGCTTGAATTAATTCAGGTGGATCCCGTTATTAAATCCGTAAAAACTTACAGTCATAAACCGCTTGAATATAGTGAATCAATGCGGGAAATATCAAATTATGAACAGTTCAGAACTGATTTGGAAGAATTGTTCAAGGAATTGAACATAAATCCAAAATGTAATATTGTCCTTAATATGCCGTTAGTTCATTTCGGCAAAATTGAATTGCCTTTGCTGCTTAATGATGAAGCGATTAATGAGGCTGTTATTTCAGAAATTGAACAATCTTATATATTCAAAAGGTGTGAACCTGTTGTCAGTTGGTTTGAAGGTATGTCAAACTCCACATCTGATACAAGAACTATTTTTTATTCTGCTTTGCAAAAACAGGCTTTGGATAAAATTAAGGAAATTTTGACAGAACTTGGCTGTACTTTAATAGGCGTTGAGGTTTCTTTGATATCATCCCTGCGTGCACTTTTGTTTTCAGGACTCACTGAAACACAAATGGCGGATGGGACTGCCTGGAATTTGATGATTGTTAATTCGACAGGGTACAGTTTGATTTCTTTGTCCGGTAAAAATATTATTGATTATTATGAAGAGCCGCTTGCTTTAAAAACTTATGAACTTGATGAAATTTATGATGTTATAAACGGTTCTGCTCAGATTGCTTTGATGAATTTCCCGACAAATTATCTTTATGTGGTTTCGGAAACTGATTTGATAAGCGCTGAACACCTCGTTTCTAAAATGCAAATTGAAGGAAAAATTGATTTTCTGGAAAATAATAGCTTTAGAAAAAGAGAAATTTTGCCGGTTAGTTTAAATATATTGCCGGATCAAATTATGAAAATTTCTCTGGAATCCGTTGGTATTGCGGTCTCCAGAGTATGCAGCTATCCTGCTGTACTTGAATTTTCAGGGAATAAAACTCTTGACGCATCTGCAGAAGAACAAACTTTTTCATTTCATTTTAATGATAAAGAGATTATTTTAACCGAATCCGTAATGAAAAAAATAACATACGTAATCGGTGCTATATTGATTACTCCTGCTCTGATTGCTATGTTGACGCTTCCTGTTATGCTTAAAAAAGAGAAGGCTCAGCTTGCAGATATTAATTCCCAGATTAAAACAGTTGATGAGGAAATTCAGAAATTGACGGAATTGGCCTCCGCGACAGGTAATTTTGTTATTAAAACCGAAATTGAAAATGTCGTTAAGTACAACAGAAACAAATTAATGGCATTTTCAGCATTAAGTCAGTCCGTACCTGCTGATTTGTGGATTACTTATTTTGCAGTTAAAGATACCGGCAAAGTGGATATCAAAGGTGTTTCCGAAGATGTTGAAGATGTCTATATTTTTTATAAAAATATGAAAGATTTATTAATTGGGTCTGATTTACGGCTGCATAATCTTAAAATGCTTTCAGAATCAATTGAGGATGCGGTAGAGCCTAATGGCCCGGTTATGTATGAGTTTGAAATAACAAATTTTGCCGCAGGTGAAATAAAGAGTACTAAAACTAATGATAAATCAGGTGATGCAAAGGCAGATGAAAAAGCTAAGCCGGCAAATAATGCCGATAATAATCAATCAACCAAAAAAGTGAATGATTTGGTACCGGTCGATGTTAATTAAGGATAGTTAAATGAAAGAATTTGAACTTTTTGTTAAAAAATTTAAATCAATAATTTTAATTTTGCTTCTGATTCTTTTTGCGTTCGGGGCAATTATAAAACAGATAGTTCCTGTTGTAACGGATATTATTAACACGCAGAAAGAATATACATCGGCGGTTACATCTCTTGCTGATAAAGAAAGAACAAGAGATAACCTTAAGGCTAAGACAGAAGCCGCAGAAGCTGAAAATAAAAACGCCATAAAAGCTTTTTATAAACCGATAGAACAGGGGTTGGATACTGAATCCGTTATTGCAAATGAATTCGCTGAAATATTAACGCTTATTCGTTCTAATAGTATTAAAACCCGTTCTATTAAGTATGATTATGACCCGAAGGATGACAATTTCGTTAAAAATGTCCCTGATAAATATAATGTCGCAAAACTTGATATTGAAATGATTTCAAACTATAAACAGTTTGAAAGCTTTTTGAAGGAACTTTATAAGCATGAGCATTTTTTAGATATTGCTTCTTTTGAAATTCTACCTTACGAAAAAGATAAAAAGATATTACTTATAACTTTTCAGTTGAAACTATACGCACAGAAATAGTTATTCTTTAAAAAGATTGTAATCAATGCCGAAAAGTGCTTCCTGATTTTTTATACAGGTGCTGCAGAAGCTTGTTTCAAGTGAATTTTTATGTGAAAAATCTTTGAAACTGCTGCCGGATCGCCCCCTGTAGTCATTTGCCAAGAAAGGACAGGTATAAATTCCTTTTGTGGTTAAAATTCTGCCGTATTCACAGTCGAGAGTTTTCCAGTTTAAATCTGTTTCAACCTGTTCATTTTTTGTTTTGTCATGCCATAAATTGATTTTGAAATTATTATCTTTTGCATCAAAACCTATTTTTGCACAGATTTTTTTGAATTCTTCCTTCAAATTTTTTTCGCCTTCATTGTAATAATCCGTTATGCAGAGAATAGGGTTAAAACCATATTTTACAAGGCTTTTTACCGCATAAATGACCTGCCGGTATGTTCCTCTGCCTTTGATATCGTCGCTTTTAACTTCGTCATAATGGTCTATACTGAGTTTGAAAATAATTTCAAAATTACTTTCGCCTTCCACTCGCTTTAAAAAACGTGCTTTCTTTTCATTTATAAAAGAACCATTAGTAAAAATACAAACATTTGTGCGTTTTAAGCATAATCTTAAAATGCTGTTAAAATCGGGATGCGTCATGGGCTCTGCCCCTGTTAGATAAATACATTCCAGATTCTCATTTGCCGTGTCGTTAAGAGCATCTTTTATCAAATCTATTGAAATAAAATCTTTCACATTTTTTGTTAAAGGAAAATCGATATAGCAGTGTTTGCATCGTTGGTTGCAGTTTTTAGCCGTAAGCTCTATAAAAAGATTGTTTAATGCCTTTAGATTACAAGCAGGCGCAGTATAAATTGTATTCATGTTAAATCCTCTTTTCTACAAGAATATTTTATGATTACAAAAATTAAATAAAATCCGCCAATTTGGTAATTAATTATCCAAAGTGATGAGGTCTTTTATCCTCAAGCCATTTACTCATAATATAGTTTTCGTAGCTTATTGCAAAGTTATTAAGGGCATTCATCAATGTCCGGCCGCTTTCGGATTTCCCGATAAGCAGGAAGTCACCGGTTTTGTTTTCCGCAAGCATTATTTCCATGTGAATAATTTTTTCTACATTTGTTTTTGCTGGTTTACGGATAATATTTTTTATCCAGCTGCATAAAAGTTTTGTTGCAGTGGTTTTATTATGAACTAAATCATCGTTATGTTTTTGTAAATATTTTGCAAATTCTTTTAAAATCATAATTAAAATGGTGTTGTTGTCGCAAAACAGATTATATCATAAATTCCGTTTTTCTTAAATTCCCTTATCATTTCTTCAAAAGTAGAGCCTGTTGTGCAGATATCGTCCATGATAAGAATTTTTTTGCCCTCAATATATTCGGGTTTATTTATTTCAAAAGCTTCGTGAAGGTTTTCTGCACGTTCACGTTTTGAGAGGCGGTATTGGGGTTTGGTATCTTTTATTCTTTTAATCAGATTGAAATTTGGTTCGTATCCCGTGAGGTTACAAAATTCACCGGCAACAAGCTCCATGTGGTTGTATTTTCTTTTTCTGCGTCGTTTTTCGTGCAAAGGAACAGGTATAATCTGAAAATCACCTTCATAATTCAATTTTTGCCAGAATTCATACATAAATTTTGCCTGAAAATATGCAAGTTCCTTTTGTTTATGGTATTTAAGCCCGCGGATGAGTTTTTGTAATTCATTTGAATAATTCCCCGCGCAGTAAACATTCACCCCGTCTATAATCCTGTTGGGTTTTACGGGAAGGTGAATAAGCTTGTCATAGCATTTGGAGCACATGCGCACAGACTCTTTTGAACTTTTGCAAAAATAGCATTTCTTTTTATAAATCCAGTCTAACAGGCTTAAGAGTTTTTCTTTCATAAGTTTATTATAGCATGGTCAGCAAGATTTATTATTGTTTTATCCAGCCTGTTGTATAATTTTACGTATATTTTATGAATCAGCTTGATGCAGTAAGCAATATTATAATTTTCGTTTAATATATTATCATTACAGTAGCCTGCCAGAACCTCAATATATATTCTCAATATTGCGTATTTTGCTAAAATCCGCTCAAATTCTTTGATTTTTTCTTGCATTTCATTCTCCAATGCATTATTTAATATACTTTAAGTATATTATAATATACATTTAGTAACTTGTCAAGATGTATAATTATAAATTATGGACATCAAACAATTTAAACGAAAAGTAGGTTTGAATATAAAATCCGCAAGGGCAAAGCGAGATTTGAAACAGGCAGAATTGGCGGATTTTGCGCAATTGACAAGGGGTTCAATTGGTAAGATGGAGCGTGGTGAGCAAAATTTTACAATAGAAACATTATATGCCGTTGCAAAAGTTTTAAAAGTTGAGCCTAAGGATTTGTTAGATATATAATGGATTATCAAAAATTAAAATCAAATATTGCTGAGAATATAAGAATTTTCAGACTCAAAAAAAGGTATTCTCAAGATAAGCTTGCAGAGTTAGCAAACGTAAGCCAGCAATATATATGTAAAATAGAGAAGGCTCAAACTAATCCAAGTATTCAGATACTTGTTGATATTGCGGAAGTATTGGATGTTACCGTAAACGATTTAATT
>CALUQQ010000035.1 GCA_944322955.1 Candidatus Gastranaerophilales bacterium | reverse complement strand
TTGATATAATCTTTTTAAGGTAGTTAAATCCTTTTTTAATGCTTGTTGTGCCTGCGTTAAAACATACAAAAGTTCCGTTTTCTTTTGCAAAATTAACTATATCATCCAGAACCTTGTTGCTTTCGCCGTTTAAGGGCGCAATATAAAGCAGTGTCGAATTTTTTATTGCATCAAAATTTATTTCTGATTTTTGAATTAAAGCATTTGCGCCTCTGTGCGCCAGAACCGTTCTGTCGCCTTCAAAACTCGTCAGAATAATTGAAAACCCTGTGCTGACGTCATCTCTTTGAATCGCATTAGATAAATCAACATTTTTATTCTCAAAAGATTTGAAAATACCTTTTGAATAAATATCGTTCCCGACTTTGAATATGGCGCTTGTTTTAAGACCTAAATTGGCAAAGTTTACGGCTGTATTTATTCCGCCGCCTCCGACCTGTGAATCAAAATCCGTTATCTCCAGTTTGGCACCATACGGATAGCTCATAAATTCTGTTTTTTTATCTTTTCTGCAAACGGATACTATATTTGCGTCGTCGCTTTCCACAAACACATCCATTGTCGCACTTCCGATTGTGATTACGTCAAACATAAATCTTTCCCCTTCTTTGTTTTTATCTTAGCATAAAAATGTTAAAATATATTAAAGTTCTTTTTATCCGGTATCAAAAAAATATTTTTTCGGATTTAAATATTTTTACGAAAGGATTTAAATAATGAAAATATACTTTACCCCAGCAATGAAATTGTACCCAAATAACAGGCAGCAGAATAATAAACACGAGGATTTTAAGTCCATAAATTATTCCTATAATCCTGCCGCGTATCAAGATTATAATATATCTTTCGGTGCACGGTTGTTCAGGTCACCTGAAAATTTTTATGAGCAGGATTTTAACAAAGAAGGAATGCCGAAATCTTTGCATAGATATATTTACAACCCGGATAATTTCAGTTTCAGACGAACTATTCCGCCTGCTCAGGCAATGAAAGAAGTTTTTGGTTCAATCGCTGATATGCAAACTCTGGAAGATGTAAAAGCAGCATTCCCGGATGAGCCGTTATTCAAAGACTTGCATTCGCAATCTTCCAGAAAAGCAAGAACAGGTGTGCTCGGCGAATTAACTCTTATGAGAGCAGATGAAGATTATGCTCAAAAATCTTTGTTTAAAAACGGTGATGATGACTTGGGAATGTATATATTGAAAAAATCTACGTCGAAGGTAAAACTCTTAAAGAAATTAATAAGGATTTTCATAGAGATAAAAGCGTTGTTTATAAAGGTTTGAGCGATATTCAGTATGTTGACATAAAAGCTTTTGGAATACATTTTCCAAGACAGGATTTCTGGAAATCTTTTATTGCAACCCGTGAAGATTTTCCTTATGTCTATATCCCGAGAACTGTTGAAGGCGGTCATTCAGGCGGTGTTTCACATGAATATGCTAAAACTGTTAAACAGCCGGTTAAAAAACGTTTTGAAGATATGAAAGATTGGGAAATTGATAAAATTTCAGATGCTTTAATTGAAGGTATGGGCGATCAAAACGAAACCGAAAAATTGCTTAAAAAACGTAATATCCGTGATACGGAATCTTTGAATTTTGTTGCAAAATATATGGGCGAAATAAATTCAGTTGTGCTTGAAAAATTACATGTTTCTGAAGAAATGAAAGAATTTTTTGATAATTATGAAAGTTTAACAAAATCTCAGAAACAAAAATTTAAAGATTATTGGAAAAATCCTGAGACAAGAGAACTGCGCTCGCTTGTTATGTCATCTACTATCAAATTTTTCTTTGATGTCTACGGCGTTGACGGCAATAATGACGAGTTTCAAGAACTTTTAGAATATGCACGCGGAATTAAATCAAAACGTGAAGCTCAGGAACTTGAACATGACCGCAGACAGGCAGAATATGACAAAATGTTTGCTGAGCTTGATTCACAAGAAAGTAAACCGGATGCAGATATAGTTGACATTATGCCTGAAAAAATCGAAAAGGTCCCTGAATTGACTTTTGCAGAAAAATTGAAAGCAGAAGCTGAAAAACGTGACGGTAAAGTGTACGACTTTGTTGTAGATGGTGATGTAAAAGTTTCTCTTATTGCAAATTTGGAACAAATGATGTATGACAGATCTAAGTATTTGTATAAATATTTGCCTCAATCTTTCGTGGAAAAATATACAAAATTTGTCCTGAACCATCCTAAAGTAACTGAGGATTATCTTTTGGCATTGATTTATAAGGTAGATAATCTTATAGGTGAAGGTGAGTTAATTACTAATCAAAATGTGTCTAATGATAAAAAGGTTAATGAAGAAATCAACAGAAAAACCGCTTTGCAAGTGAAAGATCAGCTTATGGATACAGCTGAAGTCAATAAGATTTCCCGTGAAGTGGATAGGGATTTTTATATAAATAATAAAAAACAGGTTGAAATCTTGTCGCAGGCTTTGATGGAATTGTGTACTATCTTGCCTGTAAACGATGATGAACATATTGCAAAACAGATTGCTAGTGAATTAAATAAATGTATGGGCGAGGATGGTTTGTCTATAACCACTATAAAAGAAATTTTTGACGGAGAAACTTTTGATACAATAAAATCTGATATATTAAAACGATCAAAATTTTTAAGAACTCACGATATTGCATTTTTAAATCTGGATGATTTAAATTCTGTTATTCTGGCCTCAGGTTTTACCGACTTAACTCCCGAACAACGGGATTTTATTAGTGAAAAGATTAAAAAATATCAAGAGCCGCTTACTAAAAAAGAAATGAATAAAATAAACTATAAAATTATGGAAAATCTTGAAAATTATGATCTTTCAAAGTCGGTTCTTATAAAGGATAAGTATGCATATCTTTATAAAACAATAATTGAAAATATGAAAGAATATCCTGAAGTAAGAGTCGTGATGAATAAAATTTTAAAAGATAGGTTTGTTACACCCGAAAATACTCATTTGAGGTATTTTTTGGAAGAAAATCCGGACAAAAATCTTATTGGTGCAAAAACAGAACGTTTAATCACAGAAATAATTTCAAACGAAACTGAGATCGTAAAAATTATGGCTGCGGTTGATATGGATAATATAGAAAAATACATAAAACCCTACGATAAAGAACTTTATACTCAAATTTTAGAGTTTAGATTCTTTTCCATACCATATCTTAAAAATTATGTGGCATCACGTAAAAAATAAAAAATAACCTTCCTTTTGGAAGGTTATTTTTTACGTTTGGTTTATTAATTAAACTGAGCTTTTTCTTCGTCGGTTACACCCTTGATCGTCAGGTTAACTCTGCCTTTGTCGTCAATTTTAATGATTTTGACAACGACTTCATCACCGATATGAAGATGCGGTTCAATAGTCTCAATACGTTCATTGCATACTTGAGAGATGTGAACCATACCGTCTTTGCCGCCGCAAAGTTCAACAAAAGCGCCAATCGGAATGATTCTGACCACTTTACCTTTCATAACCATGCCGACTTCAGGTTTGAACGTTAAATCTTTAATCATTCTTTTAGCGATTTCAGCGCCTTCCTGATCGTTTGACGTAATTGTTACAACGCCGTTATCCTGAATATCAATTTCCGCACCTGATGCGTCAATAATCTGTCTGATTTGTTTACCGCCCGGTCCGATTACCGTTCCGATATCTTCGGTCGGAATTGTCATTGTAGTAATGCTCGGTGCAAACGGTGAAAGATGTTCAGCAGGTGCTGTAATAACTTTTCTCATTTCGCCTAAGATATGTAATCTGCCTTCTTTAGCCTGTTGAAGTGCACGGCGTAAAGTGTCGTTTGCAATACCCTTAGCCTTCATATCCATCTGAAGTGCCGTAATACCTGTGTCATTACCTGTAACTTTAAAGTCCATATCGCCCAAAAAGTCTTCAATGCCTTGAATATCGGTTAATACAACGGGTTCTTTGCCTTCTTCGGTTATCATACCCATTGCAACACCGCCTATCATGCATTTAACAGGAACGCCGGCATTCATTAGTGCCATTGAAGAACCGCAGGTTGAAGCCATTGATGTAGAACCGTTTGATTCAAGGACATCAGATGTTACTCGGATTGTGTAGCCGAATTCTTCTTGAGAAGGCAATGCCGGAACATTTGCACGTTCTGCGAGGTTTCCGTGACCTACTTCGCGGCGTCCGGGGCCTCTCAGGGGTTTAACTTCACCGACTGAAAATCCCGGGAAGATGTATTTATGCATATAAGTTTTTTCGGTTTCCGGATCAACACCGTCAAGTTCCTGTTTCATTCCG
>CALUQQ010000034.1 GCA_944322955.1 Candidatus Gastranaerophilales bacterium | reverse complement strand
CAAAAAGTTAATGAGAAGCTGAAACAAGTTCAGCATGACAAAAATTTTGGTAGGATTTGTAAAGTTCAGGATGCGAAATATGTGAGCGAAGCACACAGAAAACACTTATTTCCTTATTCCCCTATTATCTTATTCACTTCACAAAAAGCTGCCTTTACCCTCGCTGAAGTCTTGATAACCCTTGCCATAATCGGCATTGTGGCTGCTATGACTATTCCGACATTGATAAGCAATTATCAGGAAAAGCAGACTGTCACGGCGTTAAAAAAGGCTTATTCTACGCTCAGTCAGGCTTATAAAATGGCAACGGTTGAAAACGGTGTTGGTTCAAAATGGTCTTATCCCGCCGATTCTTCGGCTGCAAGTGTTGTTTTGTTTGAAAAATTAGAGCCATATATGCGTTTAAATAAAACTTGTATACAGGCAGAAGGCTGTATGGCAGACGGGTACGGCCTAATAGATGGTCGTGCATTATCTGATGTCTCACCATCAGGAGATTACGGTTCTGATGCAGAACGTACCAAAGCCGTGTTGTCAGACGGTTCAAGCGTGTTATTTTACAGTTATGGTAATAATTATAGGTATATGTCTGAACGGGAAGGCTTTAGCAGTAATAATTGGGCATTCGGTACCGCTGTTGTTGATGTGAATGGTTTGTCCGGCCCGAATGTTGCAGGTCGGGATTTGTTTACTTTTATTTTTACGGATAATGGTGTAATTCCTTATGGTTATCCCGGCTTGAAATACAAAGCGGAAGATGAAGACGGCAACGAAATCAGAGTGGACGATCCGCTGAGTAATTGCAACCGCAAAAAATGCTATGGCTATTGTGAATCCTGCACGGCTTGGGTAATTGAACATCAGAATTTAGATTATCTGCACTGTGATGATCTTTCGTGGGACGGAAAGCACAAGTGTTCTGATTAACAGAAAGCCGGTTTGTAAACCGGCTTTTATTATCTGTAATTTGTAAATTGCAGCGGGTAATCGTATTTATTTTCGTTTTGGCGAAGCATTTGGATTACCTTTTGTAAATCATCCTTGTCTTTGCCGGAAACTCTTACGCTGTCGCCTTGTATTGATGGCTGAACTTTCATCTTCATATCTTTAATATCAGCTGAGATTTTTTTTGCAAGTTCAGGTGTCAAACCTTTTTTTAGTTTATAAACCTGTCGAACATTCCCGCCGAGAGCATTTTCAACAGGTTGTGCGTCCAAAATTCTTATACTCAGGTTTCTTTTTACGAGTTTTGACTGCAAGATGTCATAAATGTTACGTAATTTTGTCTCGTCTTTTGTTGTAATTGTTATTGATTTATCTGCGTCCAAATTTATATCGGAATTGGAATCTTTCAGGTCAAATCTTGATGAAACTTCGCGTTTTACCTGATCAACAGCGTTAACTAGCTCTTGTCTGTCAAATTCCGATACCACATCAAAACTGCAATCTTTTGCCATAATAACCCCCTTTTTTGTAAATTATAGCATAAAAAAGGTAAGAATTAAATTCTTACCTTTAAAGGGGAATTATTAAGGTTTTTTAATACGTGCTTTTAGTTTATTCCAGCCGTTTTTTATTCCGTTTTTGGCGCTGGTCAGGCCGTTTGAAATGGTGTTTTTAGCTGCTATTAAGCTGTTTTTCAATTTAGGTTTCAAATTTGTTATGAAATTCGGCATTTTTAGTTTAGGGACTTTGAATATTTTACCAAAAATTACGGCTGCGGTCGTTATAATTCCTCCGATTAACAAGGCGTTTATAAGAGAATGTTTTGTTTCTTTTTCTTTGTCGTTTATTTTTTCAAATTTGTCATTACTTAAAGCAGGCTGCATTGGTGTCACGCCATAGTACGGCGTCATTCCGTACATCGGCATAATCGGCATGGGATTCATCATAAAGCTGCTTGCAATATCTCTGTACATAACAGGTGTTGCCATCATATTTTCAAAATCCATAACCTGATCTCCAATTACACATTACCTTATTTATATAAAGTTTTTTATTGTAATTAAATTTACTGTTTTTTAATCATTTGTAAACAAATGTAACAGCACAGAAGGTATTTTTAAGTTATAATAATTTTTATGAAACGTATAATTGATGCAAATTTGAACAGAGGCTGTGAAGCACTGAGAGTTTTGGAAGAAATTTCAAGATTTCTTCTTGATGACAGGTCAATTTCTGAAAATTTGAAAATCATAAGGCATGATTTGAGTAAAATTCAGGAAGAAGATTATACAGCATTAATTTTATCAAGAGATACGGAAAATGATATTGGGATTGATATTGCAAATCCTGATAAACGTGCCGGAATTGAAACGATTTTTAAAGCTAATATGAAGCGTTTGCAGCAGGTGCTGAGAGTGCTTGCAGAATATTATCCGGAAAAATTTCAAATATTTGAAAATTTGCGGTATAAATCTTATACATTGGAGAAAAACATGTGGGATAAATTGAAACAGAAGTATAATAAATTAATGCTTGAAGATAAAAAGCTTTATCTTGTCACAAATTCTGACAAATTTAATTCGGAGGATTTATTTTTGGATGCTGTAGCATCTGCATTAAAAGGCGGTGTTGATATTCTGCAATTAAGAGAAAAAAATATGTCTGCGAATAAAATTATAGAACTCGGTAAAAAAGTTAAATTGCTTTGTGCGGAATACGGGGCAACATTTATTGTAAATGACAGGGTTGATATTGCATATGTTCTGGAAGCGGATGGTGTTCATTTGGGGCAGGATGATATGGACATTGACTCTGCAAGAAAAATACTCGGTAAAAATGCTATAATCGGAATTTCAACTCATGCTGTTCAACAAGCGCAAAAAGCTTTTAATGAAGGGGCAGATTATATCGGTATGGGGCCAGTATTTACAACACCTACAAAACCGGGCAGACAATCGGTCGGGTTAGAATATGTAAGATGGGTCAGCGAAAATATTCCAATTCCGGCTTTTGCAATCGGAGGTATAGATTTGTGTAATGTCAAAGATGTCTTGAGTGCCGGTGCCAGTAAAATTGCCGTTGTCAGGGCAATTATTAATGCGGAACATCCGGAAAAGGCAGCGCGAGAATTTTTGCAGGTTTTATAGTATAATTTTTTTAAAGGAGCGGAAATGTACGGAATAATTTTAGCAGGTGGTTCAGGAAGCAGATTATGGCCTTTGTCAAGAGAATTGTATCCGAAGCAGCTTTTGAGCCTTAATTCTGACAAAAGTCTTTTGCAGACCACTTTTGAAAGGCTTAATTTGTTTTTGCCTGCGGATAAGATTTTGAGTGTTACAAATACTAAGCATGCCGCAAATGTTAAAATGCAGCTTGATAAAAAGAGTCCGGTATTAGCTGAACCGGTATCAAAAAATACCGCGCCAGCCATTGCTGTTTCCGTAAAATATCTTGTTGAAAAAACTAATTCCGATCCTATAGTTCTTGTTATGCCATCTGATTTACAGATTAATGATGATGAGAAATTTCAGGATGCTGTTAATAATGCTGTAAAATTTGTTCAAGACGGTTATATCGTAACTTTTGGTATTAGGCCGTCTTATGCGGAAACAGGGTTTGGTTATATTAAGACAGACGGAACATTTAGAGTTGAAAAATTTATAGAAAAACCTGATGAAAAACAGGCACGGGAGTATTTGCAATCTGGCGGATATTTTTGGAACAGCGGTATTTTTATGTTTAAAGCGTCTGTTATACTCGAAGAAATACAAAAATCAGCGCCCGAAATTTCTAATATACTTAATCGTTTTGATTTTGCCTCATCAGAGTCGGTGCCGTTTACGGAATTTGATAAAATGCCTAATATTTCAATAGATTATGCAGTGATGGAAAAATCGGATAAAATTGCGATGATTGAACTCAAATCGGATTGGAAAGATTTAGGATCCTGGCAGTCTATTTATGATGTTAGTAAAAAAGATGATAACGGCAATGTCTTTGTCGGGCATGTTCTGGATAAAGATTCAAAAGGGTCGCTTGTATACGCATCATCAAAACTCGTTTCAACAATAGGACTTGAAGATACGGTGATTGTTGAAACTGAAGACGCTATATTAGCCTGCAAAAAAGACAGAGCACAAGAAGTAAAAGAAATTTATGAAACTTTAAAACGTCAGCATGATGACACACAATTGGTCCATAAAACAGTTTACCGCCCGTGGGGATTTTATACTGTTATTGCTGCCGGAAAAGGTTTTCAAACCAAAATTATTCATGTAAATCCCGGTCAAAAGCTTTCGGTTCAGTCACATAATTTCAGAAGTGAGCATTGGGTTGTTTTGAGCGGCACTGCAAGAGTTGTTCTGGAAAGTAAAGAGTATATTTTATCACCCGGACATAGTATTGATATTCCGGTAAAAGCTATTCATTCATTGCAAAATCCTTTTGATGACGATGTTGAGGTTATTGAAGTGCAAAAGGGCGATCTGCTCTCAGAAGACGATATTATCAGATATGAAGATATGTACGGCAGAGCGTAGAAAGTTCAAAATAATAACCTTCTTTTAATAGTTTGTAAAATCTTTCGGTTGTGTTTGGCGCAATGCGTTCAACAGATTCTTTGTCTGAAAAAAGTCCCTGTACGTATCGTGCAAAAAGTTCCGTAGGCTTTAGGTAATATTTTTTATTCTTGTTTATTCTTGCTGAAATTCTTGACTGTTTTTTTTGATATGATTTTAGTCTGATATACGCTGCAAATGGCTCCGGCATGTCAGGAAAATCTATTTCAATTGTATCTGTTGAATAGATTTTAGTGTCTTTTTTCCAGAATCCGCGTATTAATTTTATTCTGTCAAATTTTAAAAGATATTTTGCATCTGATTTTTTAATATATTTTTCAAATTCTCGAAAACGTTTTGTACGTAAAAACTTTGGGTAATGTTTTTTTATAATTTGTTCTTGTTTTTTGATTTCATCTTTGACAAGTTGTTTGTGATATTCAAGTTTTTTACAGAGTGAATTTTCATCCACAAAGTGTGTGACGTTTAAAAGTTCTGTTTTAATCTCAGCGTCAGAGGTTTTGAAAAGAATCTCCAGTGTGCCGCCGTTTTTATTTATATCAGGTTCAAGTTTTGAATGAATATAGTGCGCGAATTCATGTATTAGTGTGGATGTTTTTTCACTTTCCGAAAGATTTTTTGAAATGTCAATGCGGTTTTTTAAAAAAAATCCGTGATGTCCCCGCGCTTTTGTTGTTGTGTGAACATCAATTCCGAGACTTTTAAAATATTGTATAAGTTCTTTTGAATTCATATCTATATTTATAATTGCATAAATAAGTAAAAAGTGCTATAATAAAAAGAAAAGGAGCAAAGAATGGAAAAACGAAATATCAGAAATCTCGGGGGGGGGGGCGACCCTTTTAACCGCTCGTAGTGCGGGGTTCGGGGGTATTGTTTGGGAAAAGTTACTAAGATACTATGATACTAAGGCACTAAGAAGTAACAGTCGGGTTAGAAAACCCGGCCTACAGCTTATATGTCAACCTGAGGTGCCAGAGGCACGCCAACACACTATACATTGGTGGAGCTTGCCTTGTCATGGTGATGTGCCAAAGGCACGACAACATACTATACATTGGTGGAACTTGTCATGTCAACCTGAGGTGCCAAAGGCACGCCAACACACTAAATATTGGTGGAGCTTGTCTTGTCATGGTGATGTGTTAGCCGAAGGATCCCAAAAAGTTAATGAGAAGCTGAAACAAGTTCAGCATGACAAAAATTTTGGTAGGATTTGTAAAGTTCAGGATGCCAAATATGTGCGCGAAGCACACAGAAAACACTTATTACCTTATTCACTTCAAAAAAAAGCCGCGTTTACATTGGCAGAAGTCTTAATCACACTCGGTATAATCGGTATTGTGGCAGCCATGACAATTCCAACGCTTGTTCAAAATTACAAGAAAAAAGTGGTTGAAACTAAGCTTGTTAAAGTAATGTCAATGATGAATCAGGCAATAAAATTGTCTACTGTTGAAAACGGTGAAGTTACTACCTGGCAGTCTTTTGGGACAAATAATACTACTACTGCAACGTATGAGGATATCTCCGGATGGTTTAACAAATATATTGGACCTTATCTGAAAACTCAAAAAATTGAGAGATTACCGCATGCCGGCAAAGATTATTTAAGAGTATATTTAATGGACGGTACTGTTCTTGTCTTTGCACCGTATATTTACGACATAACTTATATAATTGATAAAAAAGGTATGGATCTTTCAAGTGGTGAAAATAAAGCGGGTACACATCGATTTTTGTTTAATTTTCTTCCCAAACTTCCGGAAGGTGTTTCAGCTAATAATGTTGAAAAATTAAAATACGCTGTAGGCTCAGGTTTCGGTCCATATGCTTATAACTGGGATGGAACTTATGAAGGTGCAAAACATGCAAGTGAGGGATATGGCTGCTATGATACAGGAAGTGCCGCGCAAGGTGCCTTATGTACCAAGTTGATTGAGCTTAATGGTTGGAAAATACCTGACGATTATCCTTACAAATTTTAATAAGTGTCAAATGGCCCTTATTTAGTTTTGTAAAAAACAGGTTGAATTCCAGTTAAAACTGTTATATAAGCGGCTTTTCGGGGAATAATATTAGTACCAGAGAGTGTTATTCCCCACCCCACTCTATAAACAAAAAGGTATCCAGTTACTTTAAATTATGAGGTAAAGCTATGGATACTATGTTGTTGTGCAATGATAAGCGGATTTTGAACGTCTTTGGTATTGCTGTAAACTTTTTGATTATTACGGCTTTAGTTGCGGCACAATCGGCTTTTGTACCTATTATGGCGCGGGACATGCTTGCGAATGTTCCTGTTCTTGATACCAGTCAAAAATCTATTGAGATTATGCGAGAGGTCAAGGATGAGGTTAAGTCAAGAAATTTTGATAAAGATGTCAGAGAAAAATATCCGAATGCCTTAATAGCCGACATAGATAGCGGGGTAAAGCATATCAAAATTACAAAATACTATGACGGCAGGCCGGTTAAAATTAATGTCGTTGAAATTAATCCTGAGCTTGCAAACGATTATACATTAACTCCGGCTCTTGCTTCTGATACTCTTTCAAATAAGCGAACTATCACTTCAATTGCTCAAAATACAAATTCAATAATTGCTTTAAACGGTACATATTTCAAGCCTCAGACAGGCGTTCCTTTAGGAACTTTAATGATTAATGAAAAATTGTACACAGGTCCCATATACGACAGGGTAGCTATGGGAATTTTTGATGACGGTTATGACATTGCAAGGGTACAATTAAATGCATCTTTTGGCGCGGGTAAAAATATTGTCAAAGTTGACAACATTAACCAGCCCAGAATGCTTTCCACATACGTATTAGCTTATACCCCGGACTGGGGCAGCCTCTCAGCACCTACTCCAAAGTATGGCCTGCAAATTGCTGTTTCTGATGATAAAATTGCTCAAATTTCCAAATCTGCACTTGTGATACCGGAAAATGGCTATGTAATTGCAGGCCCTATTTCTCTATTAGGTAAATTTAAAGTTGGCGATAGAGTTAAACTTGATATTAATACCATACCTGAGTGGAAAAATGTTAAGCATATCATAAGCGGCGGGCCGTATCTTGTCAAAAATAATGAAGTATTCGTTGATATGACAGCACAAAAACTCGGTGCAATAGGCGGTAAAAACCCTCGAAGCGCAATCGGCTATACCGCAGATAATCACTTGGTTCTTGTTGCTGTGGACGGCCGTGAGGGAAGTTCCGTCGGCATGACATTAATGCAGCTTGCTAATTTTATGAAATCAGCCGGATGTGTTAATGCAATGAATCTTGACGGCGGCGGCTCTACCGTTATGTACGTAAACGGCAAAGTTGTTAATAATCCTCAGGTTAAAGGCGGTATTGCGCTTTCTAATGCTATTGTTTTAACTAAAAGAAGTTAAGTTTTGTAAAACTTTTTTATTGCCGGTGAAAAATTGCGTATTTCTCCTTTAATATTAAAAGTATAAAGGAGTTTTTGTATGCGTATTCAATCATTATCCTGCTGTAATAACAATTGCAGTAAGAATTTGTATTTCGGCTTGAAACTTACTGACAGCGCTGTCACCTCAATTATTGATAATTGCAGAGAACGATTTGTCCCTGATAGGAGAATTGCTGCTTGTCTTAAAACTATTAAAAATTTCGCCTCAGATGAATTTACACTTGAAAGGGCTGATACAACGCTTAGTGATTTAGGATTTATCGGCGGTGGTGTTTGTAATAAATCTTTAAACAATCTCGTTATTTTGAAAAAAAATGATAAAATCGCAAGAGTAACTCATAGCTATTTCGACGAAAAATTAACAAAAGATAAAATGGGTATATTTTATATAAAGAGTTTACGGGATACTGTCGCAAGAGGAGTCAGGGATTTTGACCATTTTAAAACAGATAAATACGATTCTTTTTTGTCTAATATTTCCTGACATTTTGGTCAATTATGTCTGAGATATAAGGTATTCTGCTGTATTTACCCATAAATGAAGTTATTGCAAGATATAAAATTATTGCATAAATCACTGTTTGAATAAGTGAATAATGTCCGAATACAGGCGCATTAAAGAAAAATACTATCTGCGCAATAAGTCTATTTATAAACGGGATAAAACTTAAGATGTTTAAGATAAAACCCAGAAGATAGCACAGTAAAAAATATGCTATTGATAAAAAAATTGACTGAAAAATATGATACTGCATAAAAGGCCTGAGCTGTGCTTTTGTAAAAATTCCCAAAATCAGCCAAATAAAGCCGGCAAATCCCATTGTGATGTAACTTAATGCTGCAACAATACGTTCTATCATAAATGGTTTTTGACTATATTCATGCATTATGCTGTTTAAATTTCTCCCTTGCGTTTTTTATCAATGTATTCATCAAGAACTTGGTTATAAACAAGTCTGTATTCGTCATTTTCAGGTTCAATATTTATTGAAGATCTGTAAGATGCAATAGCTTTTTCGACATCGCCATCAAGGTAATGCGCATTTCCTAAGAGCATGTAAATTTCAGGATCGTTTGGCTTTGCTTTGAGCGCATCTTTATACATGTTCATCGCAAGATCAATTCTATTATAGTTTGTGTATAGGTTGCCTAAAAGTATATAGGCATTTTTTTCAGCCGGTTTAAGCTTGATTGCCCGTTTGTACATTTCTTCTGCCATATTGTATTCTTTAAATTCAGAAAGTGCAATTGCATAACAAATGTAAGCTTTGTAGTTATCGCCTTCCATTTTTAAGGCTTTTTCAAACCAGTTATAAGCTTGTTCGCGTTCCTTCATAAGAGTTAGTGTATTACCGATGCAGATTGCAACAACTTTGTTATCAGGATTAAGTACAAAAACTTTTTTATAAAGTTCAAGTGCTGTGGCATAATCATACAATTTAAAGCAGACATTACCCATGTCAATTAACGCATTTAAATTTTCCGGATCCAACGACAGAGCTTTTTCATAATAAGCTTTTGATTCCACGTAATCTTCAAAATCTGCATACAACAAAGCAATTGCGTTATAAATTTCCGGATTTGTAGAATTCAAATCAATTGCGCGGTTGTAGTAAAAAAGTGCTTTCGGAAAATTTTTCCATTCCGCAAAAACATTACCGATGTTGAAATAAATCAGGAAGTTTTTCGGATTGATTTCAAGTGCTTTGTTGTAATAAGAAAGCGATTTTCTGAAATCTTTTTCATAGAACCACATAGTACCCATGCCGACAAGGGCACGAATGTCATCCGGATGGATTGCGAGTAAACTTTCCAAAACCGACATAACCTTATCGTAGTTTTCTTCCTGCATATATAAATCTGCAAGCTTGTGGTAACCTTCCGCGTTTTGCGGATCTTTTGCCATTTCCATTATGGCGTCGTTAATTTGTTTATCTAATTCTGCTCTTTCCATGCTTATTATTTTATACTATTTTTCACGTTTTGTAAAATTGTATAGAAAAGTTAAGGAAAGTTTTTCAGTCATTCTGAGCGGCAGCGAAGAATCTCATAAGCTCCTGCGGTAAAAATGAACATTTTTCACGAAATTGTAAATTTTTGGAAACAAGAGTATTAAGATCCTTCGGGCTATGCCCTCAGGATGACATCAGATATATAGCGATTATGTTTTATACTCGCTATATTCTTCAGATTCAGCCATCCAAGTTTCTTCCGGAATACTGAAAGCGTGGTTCCAGAATTTTTCGATAGCATAAGTTTCGCGCTCATCCTTGTGGAGAATATGTACGATAACATCGCCGTAATCAAGGAGATTCCATCTGTTTTTCAAATCATTTTCCAATCTGACGGGAGAGCGTTCAAAATGTTTTTTAATCATTTCTTTCACGCTCTGCATCAAGGATTTGACCTGAGTCGGCGAATCAGCGGATGCGATTACGAAATAATCCCCAAGTGATGAGATATTACTTATGTTAAGTATAGAAATATTGCTTGCTAATTTGTCGTCAAGCACGCGCGCAATAACACATGCCAGTTTTTTTCAATCAACTTCCGCCACTTTGTCCCTCTTATTCTATCAAATCCACTCTGCGCTTATGGCGTCCGCCTTCAAAACCTGCTTTAAGCCAGACGTCTACTATATCAAGTGCCAAATGCTCGCCTATAACGCGTTCTCCAAGACAGAGAATGTTTGCATTATTGTGCGCTCTGGAAACTCTTGCGGAATATGTATCCCCGCAAAGCGCCGCACGAATACCTCGAATTTTATTTGCAGCGATAGACATGCCGATACCTGTTCCGCAAACGAGGATTCCTCTATCCACTTGACCTGATACCACAAGTTCCGCAACGTCACGTGCAATAACCGGATAGTCACAGGCCTCGGGCGTGTGGGTTCCGACATCAATATATTCAATATTGCGTGCTTCAAGATATTCAATAATCTTTTGTTTGTAATTGAACCCGCCATGATCGCTTCCTATTGCTACCTTTAAATGATCCATAACTACTCCCTTTTTAACTTATCTAATAAATAATGAACTTCGTTGTTAAATTTTTTAGTAATATTAATAACCTCATTAGCTACATTTTTATTATAAATACAGGATGCAATATTTCGTTTTTGTCTGTAATTATCCCAGGTTTCAAGGTTAGACAAAAGCAAACCCATTTTATTTGCCTCGCGTATGGTTTGATTGAAAGTAATACTTTCAGCGGTCTCAGGCATGGCAAATCTTAAATATCTCATAAGTGTTTTTAAAGCAAGAGAATACGTGTATTCAAACCTCTGTATAACCGCATCGCGAATTGCGTCGTCGTTATATTCTTTTGCGTAACGAGCCAATATTTCATCAAAAGTGCCTATAGCTGTCTCAAATGTTTTTAAATCAATCATAAAACAATTTTATCATATTTTATGGTTAAAGGCAATAAAAAAGCCCCGCAGGGCTTTTTTATTGTTCAATGTCTATCTGTCTACGCATAATCTGCATTGTCATCATATATGTTAGCAGCACCGCTTCTTTGGATCTGATCTGCAATGCTTTCTGTTGGTGTAGTGCTCGTAGGTGTGTAGTTACCATTCAAAAAGTCTTCAAAAGGAATTTTTTGGTCTCCGACGAGTACGACAATGCTATTTCCGTCCTGTCCGCCGGCACCGTATTCAATTTCGAATTGCTTACCTGTATCAATGTTTTCAATACATTTTAATTGACCATTATAGCTTTTTTTGATAGATATACTTGTACCATCCCGGAGACCTGATTGATTGAACCACATTGTATTTAAATGATTATTGTGTCCCATGACTATAACTTCATAAATATTTCCGTTAGCAGCAACAAACTGTTGATCTTTGCCAAAGCCGGGATCTTCTTGAGCACGCCATTTCCCTGCCTCTGTTGGATTCAAAAATGCTCTTAATTCAGTCATATAATTTTCGCCTTTAAAAATACGTTTTTCACCGCCTTTTGTTACTTCAAGAGCACCAAAATTTTCATCATTGGGATTTGATATGATATTTATGGTTACATCTTTACGTGAACCAATTTCATTTAATATTTGATCTCGCATTGTTTCTGCTTGATTTATAGTCTGTTGCTGTTCTTTTGTTAATGCTCCTGTGCCTCCGCCTTGAGTTTGTTGTGTACCAGCTGGTTTGTTGTTTTCTGGTTCAGCAGGCGGTGTGTTGTCCTCGTTTTTGGGCGCAACGGGCGGTGTGTTGTCCTCGTTTTTGGGTTCATCAGTCGGTGTAATGCCTAATTCATTATATACAGCAGCTATAGTTTTTGCTATAAATACGGTATCGTCTTCTCTTGTCACTTTGAATTGAGCGTAATCATCACCTTCTTCTATTATAACTTCAATTGTTGCTCCTTTTCTTATATCCTCAGGCAGGCTGTTGAAGGCTTGTACTTCTTCTTGTGCTTCCTTTAATCTGCCAAGATTTTGTGCTGCCAATGCTTGCGCTTTTAATTTTTCAATTTCTGCGGTATAGGGGTTTTGACTTGCCGGTGCAGTGCCGCCGAGTTTGCCGATCATTTCGTCAAAACTGCCGGCTGATATTACGGCTCCGCCGTCTTTGTGACGTGCATAGTATGTGCCGTTTTCATAAGATATATTATAATCATCGCCGTAAAACTTCGTCAATGTTGCCATGCCGTTGCCCTGCTGACCATCAGTTTGCTTACTTAATTGATTTAAGTATCCCATAGGGTTGTAGCCGCCCATCATTGGCATGGAACCATACATCCCGCCCATCATTGGCATTCCGCCAAATCCGAATAAATTTCCGATCTGCATCAGACCTGTCCCGAGAAAACCGCCTAAAAATCCGCCCCAAAATCCGCTGCCGTTTGAGTGGTTGCATTGGGTTGTCATAAATGTGTTTCTTTGTACTACCATCGGTCTGGGTGCTGACCACGGTCTGAAATAATTCATCGGCCTCATTTTTTATACTCCTCTGGTTTATATATTTATATATATAAAGTATATATTTATTATATAATTGCTTTAATTTATTATTTTATTTACATTTTGTTACAATTACATTAAACTCAGTTCTGCTTTTGCATTTGTTTCTTTTTCTTCTTTTAATGCCATTGCTTGTTCATATGTCAGCTCAGAACCTATTAATGTTGTAGTGTTGTTTTTATGTTCAAATACTGAATAGGTGTTGCCTACTTGAAGTGTTCTGTATGTAACATCGATGCCTCCGTCTTTTGTTTGAAAGGTTAATTTATCGCGTTCTTCCGCACTCATAATGCTGAAAGTTTTACCGTTAATTGTAAATTGTTTTGGCAGTATACGTTGATTTCTGTCGCCTTCAACTTCACACATTTCTTCTTTCAGCCTATTAACAATTTCACTGAATTCCGGCGAACCGATTTGTATTGCATTGCCGTTTTCATCTTTATAATATTGTGCATAATGCCATGGCCCGCCAAACTTGATAGTTTTTACTATTTCCATTTTACTTGTATCTTCTTTTATTGAGTATTCAGGTTTTTTCAGTAACTCGTCTAAGTCGTGTTCATAATCTTCTTCTGTCACAACGGGAGAATCATCAACAACAATATCATCCAACTCTACAGTGATATCAGTGCTGATAGTCGGTGCTTTAGGAGGTTCTTTCGGCGGATCATTCATCGTCCGAAGAAGCAATTCGTATTCATTTGTCGGTTTGTTAATCAGTCCTGGAAGCATATTACAAAGCTGCCCAAACAAATTCATTGCAAGTCCGCCGGCCATCATCCAGGCCGCTGTATTATCGGTCTTTACCGGCTGCTGTTTAACTTGGGTTACTCTGTTAAAAACCGCAACCTGTGGTCTCCGTCTTTCAAATGTTATTACATTTCTTATTGCCATACTCGTCCCTTAATTTATTTATATATAATAAGTATATATAATTTATATAATTGCTAAAATAGGGGTAATTTAGTTAATAAAACTTAATACTTCTTTCGCAGCTAGTTATAATATATATGCCCGAAAAGCTTATATATCTAACCCTGTGAACAATTCCAGTGAGGCTGCGTTTTTGAGCGCGGGATAATTTTCAATATTATATATGTGTAAAAAGTCAATAGCTTCGTTTCTGGCAAGTTCAAGGATTTTTGCATCGCGGACAATATCGGAGATAATCAAGTCAGGCAGACCGCTCTGGCGTGTCCCCAAAAATTCTCCGGGACCTCGCAATTGCAAATCTTTTTCCGCAATAACAAAACCGTCGTTGGTTTGAGTCATGATATTAAGACGTTCGCGGGTTTCCTGAGAACGGCTTGCGCTCACTAAAACACAATAAGACTGCAGGCTGCTCCGGCCTACACGCCCCCTTAATTGGTGTAATTGTGAAAGCCCGAAACGTTCGGCGTTTTCAATTACCATAACCGTTGCATTCGGCACGTCAACACCGACTTCCACAACCGTTGTGGAAACTAAAATATCGTATTTTTTGTTTTTAAAATCCGCCATGACCTGCTCTTTTTCATCGTTTTTAAGTTTTCCGTGCAAAAGTCCGACTTTAAAGTCCGGAAAAACATCTTTTTGGAGTTTTTCTGCTTCAATTGTGGCGGCTTTAGCGGAGAGAGTTTCGCTTTCATCAATAAGCGGGTAAACAACGTAAGCTTGTCTGCCGTAATTTAATTCCCGGCGGACAAGGTCCCAAACTCCTCTATGAGAACTTGTCAAAGATGTTTTAATCGGAAGTCTGCCTTTAGGAAGTTCATTAATAACAGTCAAGTCCAAATCCCCGTGTACGGTTAGTGCTAATGTGCGGGGAATAGGCGTTGCAGTCATGGTTAAAATCTGCGGGTTTTGGGATTTTTTCTTCAAGACATTCCTCTGTTTTACCCCGAATCTATGCTGTTCATCTACTACAATCGCCCCAAGATTCGCAAATTCAATATTATCCTGAATAAGCGCGTGTGTGCCGACTGCAATATTCATCTGACCGTTACGGAGTGCCGTTTCAAATTTTGAACGGATTTTTTTACCCTGACTTCCCAAAAAAAGCCCCACGCTCAAGCCCAGTGGTGTCAGCCATTGAATCATATTGTTATAATGCTGTTGTGCAAGAATTTCCGTCGGTGCCATAATCGCCCCTTGATAACCATTTTCAACTGCTGCCAGAAGCATTATAGTCGCAACAACGGTTTTTCCGCTTCCTACATCCCCTTGTAACAGCCTTTGCATTGGGGCTTGAGAATGCAAGTCGCTTAAAATTTCGTTTACTGCGTCTTTTTGTCCTTTTGTAAGCTCAAATGGCAGGCTTTGAATAAATTTTTGCACCAATCCGTCTTTCTTGATATTAAGTGCGACTGATTTTGTATATTTTGCGGTGTTTTCGCGGAGTCTTATTAATTTTAGCTGCACAAGGAAAAGTTCTTCAAAAATCAGCGTAAACCTTGCGCGCTCAAGGATGTCCATGCTCTCGGGAAAATGTATCTGCTCAACAGCTGTTTTTTTATCTAAAAGTCCGAGCCGCTCGCGGATTTCGTCGGGAACTATATTTATAATTTCGTTTTTATAAAGCTGAATTGCGTTGAAAATTGCGCGTCGGAGCGTCTTGATGCTTAAATCTTCACAGACGGTATATACAGGAACAATTCTTGCAATATTCAGATTAGAAGAAGAATCTTCCAGAAATTCACCTGTCATGATTGAATAAGAAGGTTTGTCAATGGTTAATTTGCCGCTGTAATTGTTCATCTTAACCATACCTGAAACCATTATTCCTGCGTTTCGCGGGAACTGTGACTTAATCCTTTCAAGCATAAATCTGTTGCTTTTTGATTGGAAAAAATTCAGCTCAAATTTGCCGCTTTCGTCTGCTATCGTGACTTTTACAACTGATAAATTGTTTTTTGTATTGAATGCTGAAACAGATTTTATATACCCGAAAACGGTTGTTGTTGTACCTTCTTTGAGGTCACGGATAAGCGTTCTTGATGAATAGTCCACATGCTTTTTCGGAAAATACATAATCAAATCCTGCGCAGTGTAAATTCCTAATTTATTAAGTTTGTATGCGACTTTCGGCCCCACACCTTTTATGTACATAACATCAGTTTGATTGGCAGGTCGTTTGACCTGAGGGGCAGCATTTTGCGGCTCTTTCGCTTGGCAAAGTTCGGATTTGATTACTTTTACAAGGCTTTCGATTGCGCGGCGGCGTTCCGGAACTGATGCAAACGGGTAATGCTCAAAAGTTTCAATCATTACCGCCCATTTTGGATTTTTTTTAGAGGTTTTGTAATTTTCTTTTGCAATATTTTTAATAAAGCTTGAAAACGCCTGCTTTTTCCCGTGAATATCTATGTAGCGGTGTTTTACTTCAACATCTATGGCAAGTTTTATCTTTTCCAGGTTCTCCATTTATGTAAGCCTCAAAACTTCATAAATATCCATTTTTTTTGATTTGCCGCGTATTGTAACTTCGCTGATTTTTATAACGTCCGCAATGCTGCTCACATAGGAATAAGTTGAGCTGCTGATTAAAAGGTTTGTTTTATAAACCTTATTGTAGCTTTCAATGCGGCTCGCGAGGTTTACCATGTCGCCTATAACCGTATATTCAAGACGTTTTTCGGAGCCAATATTTCCTACAAAAGCTTCGCCTGTGTTTATTCCGATTCCGATTTCAATTTTCGGCTTGCCTTCAAATAACCATTTGTCGCGGAGTTCGTCAACTTTTTTCAGCATTTCGTTTGCGCATAAAACAGCATTTTTGGCATGGTTTAAATCCTGAATAGGCTCTCCGAATATTGCCATTACAGCGTCACCTATAAATTTATTGATTACGCCGTTGTATTTTGAAATTATCGGCTCAATTGCCGTGAAATATTCGTTCAAAATCATTGAAACTTCTTCAGCGGTTAATTTTTCGCTTATGCTTGTAAATCCTCTTATGTCCGCAAAAAGTACGGTAACAACGGCTTTTTTCCCCCCGAGTTTGATGTCGTCTATGTTTTTTACAACATTTTGCATAATGTCTTGCGACAGGTATTTTCCCATTGCCTGTTTGATTTTTTCCTTGCTTCTGCCTTCAAGGATAAATCTGAAAGAATATCCGAAAATCATTGTCACCAGTTGTATCGCAAGCGGAGTAATTACATTCGGCGCTATCCCGTGCATAAAACATACAGCTGAAAAGGCAATATATCCAAGCGCAATTAGTATAAGTACCCCAAGCGACTGGAAAAATGAAAGTTTTGCAATTAAAACAAAAACAATTACACTAAGCGTCAAAAGTATTATTAAATCCTGAAAAATTGTTGTTGTTCTTACAAATTGATTATTTATAAGATTATCAAGATTTGTTGCCTGAATATCAACGCCCGGATGCTTTTGTAATATAGGGGTCGGAAGAGCATCCTCAAGTGCAAGTGCTGAAGCCTTTGCGTTTGCTCCGACAAAGACTATTTTGTCTTCAAATTCTTTAGGGTCAATTACCGGCTTTTTACCCTGTTTAAGATTCCTTGCTGAATTTATAATATCTATTGCGGAATATTTTTTATGTGAATACTCGCTGTTTGGCAGAGTTTTATAATATCTTGTGTAATTTTGAATTCCGTCATAGGTATATAGTGCCGGTATTGCAAGATTTGTTTCATCGACAAGAATTTTATTTTTGTATAAAGAAATTGTATCTGTTTTGTTTAAAAGCATGTACATTCTTAATGCCAGCGACGGATATTTTTTGCCGTTAACACTTATAATCTGGTCACTTAAAGTTATATAGCCGTTTGAAACTGGTGTTGTATTAACAGAACCCGTATATTTAATTGAATCAAAATAGGAATCTGGGAATCTTGAAATGCTTTTGTATTTTGAATAATTGTATAGGTATGCGCTGTCATCTATATTTATTCGAAATTTACGGTCAAATTTTGAACTATATGCCGCTCCGTCAACATCCGGCGGATAATTTTGCGCTAATGGGCTGAAGCCTACTACAAGATTATCAATATTTTTTATTGTATTGAATAATTTCTTATCCGAATTAGGATTTTCTTTATCAAGACTTGATAAAATTGCGTCGAAAGCTATTATTTTCGGGTTTGAATATTTATGAAGATATTCGAAAATCTCAGCATACAAATCTCGCTGCCACGGCCAACGGTACTGTTCTATAGATTTGTCGTCTATTACTATCAGCACAATGTCTTTTGACCCCGATGTCCGCGCGGTAAAGAATTTGTGCATTAAATTATACGCCGCAGGTTCAAAAAATTGCCATGATATTAAAATGACTAAAAGTGATAAAAATATATGTATTATTGCTGATTTTATAAAAAATGCTTTTGATTTTAAGTTTTTCATAGACCTTCCCCACTTTTATGATATAATAAATTTTGAAAAAGGGATAGTATATGAACAAAAATTTAATAGAGTCTTTGGCTGAACAAAAAATATTTCCTATTATCAGAAGCAATAACCCTGAAACTGTCGTAGATACGGTTGACGCACTTTTAAAAGCCGGGTTAAAAATAATGGAGGTCAATGTTGAAACACCTTTGATTTATGATGCTATAAAGGCTGTTTCTCATAAGGCTGATATTTGTGCGGGCGGTATTATCACTTCGATGCAGGCTCATGCGGCAATTATGGCTGGGGCAAAGTGTTTTTCTTCTCCTATTTTCCATATGAATCTTGTTAAATTATCCAAAGATAAAAAAATACCGTTTATTGCAGGTACATCAACGGCTAATGAGGCTTATGAAGCATGGAAAGCAAGAATTCCGCTTGTAAAAATTTATCCGGTAACTGCGCTTGGCGGGCCTTTGTATGTTGAAGATCTGTTAAGACCCATGCCGTTTTTGAATATTTTACCGCAGGGCAATGTTAAATTATCTGAGGTTAAAAGTTATATTGCAGCCGGTGCAAAGGCCATAGGCATAGGCAGAGATTTGTATGAAGGTTATACTTATTCACAGATTACCGAAAGAGTACAGGAAACTCTTTCCGCTATTTAAAGAGGTTTTATGGACGAAAAATTAGATATAATTGCAATCGGTGAAAGTCTTGTAGAATTATCTACTGATGAAAAATTAAAAGATGCTGAGTGCCTTCATAAATATTTTGGCGGTGATGCTCTTGCGACTGCTGTTACGGCTGTCAGACTCGGTTCTAAGGTCGGTTTTATTACAAAACTGGGGAATGATGCTTTTAAAGATTTTTTACTGGACGGCTGGCGGCATGAAGGACTGGATGTTTCTCAGGTTTCTTTTACGGAAGAAAGAAACGGGCTTTACCTTATTGCAAGACCGAGTTATCAGGAAAAGGAACTTGCGTTTTATCGTAAAAAAACAGCCCCTGCAAGGTTATCTGTTGATGATATTTCCGAAAATTATCTCGGTAGTGCAAAAATAATTTATAGTACGGGAATTACTCAATCACTTTCGCTTTCTGCCAGAGATGCCGTTAAAAAAAGTTTTGAGCTTGCAAAAGAAATGCAGCTTATGACAGCTTATGATCCGAATTTTATTGTTAATATTTCATCAATTGATGAGGCTAGAGAGTATTTTGATGAAATTATTACGAATGTTGATGTTCTTTTTATGAGTGCGAAACATGACATGCCGATACTAGGAATTGAGTCCGTTGATGCTGCTATCAAGTATTTATGGGATAAAGGTGTGAGTATTGTTGTCATTAAATCTGGTAATGACAAAGGCTATTATACTGGTTACAACGGTGCAGTTACTTACAATAAATTTTATATAACTGATGTGTCTGATACGACTTGTTCGGGTGATGTATTTAACGGTGGTTTTTTACATGGGATTACACACGGTTGCACACCTGCTGAGGCTGCCAGTCTTGCCTCAATCACGGCAGGCATGCAGGCGCAGGGCATCGGCGCTATTAAGTCTATTCCTTATCATGATGAAGTTTACAGGGCTTTTAAGGGTGTTTAGATGTCAAAAAGAGTTGTGGTATCGGGATACTATGGATTCGGTAACTTCGGGGATGAGGCAATTTTGTCGCTTCTCGTTAATAAATTGAAAAAAAATGGTTTTGAAATTGTTGTTTTGTCCTCCAATCCCAGAAAAACTTCTATTGATTACTTTGTTAATGCAATCAGTTCATTTGATTTTTATCAGGTTACAGGGCTTATTAAACAGTCTGATATTTTAATCTCCGGCGGCGGAAGTTTGCTGCAGGATGTTACAAGTTTAAAATCGCTTGTTTATTATCTTTGGGTTATTTCTACGGCGTTAAGATACAGAAAAAAAGTTGTAATTTTTGCTCAGGGCATCGGGCCTATAAATAACAGATTTGCCCGGTTTATTACTGCTAAAATTTTAAAAAACTGCTCATACATCTCTGTCAGGGATTCTAAAAGTTTTGAGCTGCTTAAATCGTGGGGGATCGCGTGTAACCTTTTATGTGATCCGATTTTTTCCGTGCCGGTTGAAAATAAACATCTAAAAGGTACAATAGGTGTTCAATTGCGTAATTTCCATACTATGAATGATAACCTTTTGTATAAATTGGCTAGGCAAATTGTAAAAGATTTTTTCGATAAAAAAATCAGAATATTTTCTTTTCAGGATTCTATTGACTTAAATGTTTGCGAGCGTTTCCAAAATATTATTACTTCTCTTAATCCGTCTATTAAAACGGAATTGGTTTGCGGTTTGTCAAATGCTGATGTCGTTAAAAATATTTCAGAATTGGAATATATGATAGCAATGCGCTTTCACGCACTTGTCGTAGCTGTAAAGGCCGGTATAAAGTCTGTTGCGCTTAATTATGATGTAAAAGTTGAAAAACTTGCTTCAGAAGCTGGTTTGCCAATTATTTCTATGGATGCGTCAGAAGATTTTGACCTGGTTTTTGATAATTTGAAGCATTTGAATGAGCATAAACTATCTGAGTTCGCTGAGTTACATAAATTTGACTGGTCAGGGTTTGATGAGGTTTTAGTCGGTTAAATTTTTTTTTGATTGGTAATTCCAATCTATATGCTTAAAGAGCCTAAGGCGGCAAAAAAAATTGACAAAAAAAAGACCTCTTTTGAGGCCTTTAAGATTGCTCCAGGCCAGACTTGAACTGGCACCGAGTTATTAACCCGATTGGATTTTAAGTCCAACGCGTCTACCGATTCCGCCACTGGAGCTAATTTATAAAAATTTTCAATGTATTGACAAGGGGCACGATTTGAGGCGTTTATCTCCAAAAATTGTATACTTAATTTTTAGAGTCCGTGCCGCTGATGCGTAAGCAATCAGTGTGCCAACCACGCTCTTTATAATACTTAAAAAGTAACTAATTGTCAAATGGGAAATTTTACAATGTACGATTCAAGTTCGTAAATTTTTGAGTTTACTTTCTCCAGTATTACTTTCAAGCTGTTTTTAACGGTGGTTTCGTCGGCCAGCTTTACTTTTCCGAACAGTGCCGGATATTTTAGATTGTCGCAAAATTGTCCGTTAAATTCTTTTATTGCATCGGTTATTGAATTGTCTATGTAGTCTTTTGCGTCACACAAGAGTATAAACAGTTCGGATAGTGCGTTTTTTGCTTTAATAATTTTACGATTTTCGATAAATTTTTCTATTTTTTTGAGATTTTTGCCTAAAATATAATAATTATTCAGCAATTTTTCTTTTTTATACGGTAAAATTTTTGTAAAATAATCCATTGTTTGCTTATAACCGCTTTCGACAAGTTCTTCGCGTTTTTCTCTTGGATAATTGAAATCAACTACAATAACGTCGCCGGTGTTAATAACTATATAATCGTAATTGTCTTTTTTGCCGTAGCAGTCAACTATAAATGAAGTAGCAATTGAAGTTATACAGCTGTATATTGTATTTACGTAGTCAAGGGCGTTTCTGTCCGACCCTTCAAAATCTCCTTCAAGCCTGAATTCCAAAATTCTTTCGTCATCGGTTTTCATATTTTGGGATAGTTTCCACATAGGAACACTCTTTTGCAAATCACCGTCGACAAGCAGAGTATTATTGTATTCCAATGGCTTCATTAAGCCAGGCATGCCACATGATATTCTGACTGCCGTTGCTATTTCAAAATCCGGTGTCTCAAATCGTGAAAATTCTTTGCATTCAAAATTTGAAAGATCTGTTGTTATTACAAACAAATTCTTTTCGATATCACGGAATGTAACCGCTTTATTTTTACCTTTTTCGTATTTGCTGCCGTAAAATTTTTTCTCTATTAGTTCTCTGACCCAATCCAGAAACACTTCGCCTTTACTGAGTGCGAATTTTGGTCCGAGCCCAAATTGAAAATCTCGAAAAAGGTCAAAATTTACATCAAGAAATATTTCTTTTATTTCATCGGCGCAATATCCTAATGCCATTAGCGCCGCCACTATTGACCCTACAGAAGAACCTCCTATATTGTGTGGGTTAATATTCAATTCTTCAAGAACTTTTACAGCACCTGCGTAGGCTGCCCCTCTAATTGCTCCCCCGCCAAATAAGCATGTGTATTTTAAAGAATTATTTATCATGATTTTATACTAGCATAAAAAAAGCCGGTGTTAATAACCGGCTTTTAATTTTTTTTCGGGGTTGTTTTTAAGCTGCTTGAACACCTTGAATTTCTCTTATAAGGTATTCTGCAACCCATTCAAAATCTTTGTTAATCTCAGCGGCTTTTTTAAGATATTTAACGGAAGCGCTGCCGATTCTGATAAGTGTCATTGCAACCACACCGCGTTTTATTCCTCTAACAACCTGCAATTGATCAACTAATTGAGGTACAACTGATGAGCCTATATTTACAAGTTCATTTTCCAGTTCGTTTTTGGTTGTATTATCTGCTGTTTCTAATTTTGTGAGAATCTCTTTTACTGTGTCCATTTTTTTCTCCGATATTTATTACCTATGTTATTATTATAATTCAAAATTTTATCCTTATGGGATTTCCTTACATAATCTTTATATCTTTATAAAGAATATAAAAAAGGGCCCATATGGGCCCATCAAGGAAAGATTTATGAATAAATTTTAAAGGATCGTTCAATATTTTTATCAATAACTGATTTAACAGAGTCGTATTCCTGCTGGAGTGAATTGTGTTCGGTATCAATATTTTTTAATTCCATGTCAAATCGTTTGTCTTTGCTTTCAATTTTGTTCATTGCTTGTGAATATTCAGCCTCTGCAACCGCGACAGCTGCATCATTTGTAACTTCCGTGATATCACTGCAGTTTGCGTAATTTGTTGATACCCAGTTATTATTTGTATCAACCTGTTCCATTGTCACAAGGCCGCTTTCAAGAGCAAATTGTATCCATTCGTTGCTTGATGCAAGTCCTTTTTCCAATACTGAATAACCTTTTTGCATGCGGTTAAACAGGTTTGTATACCATTGGACTTTGGCATCGGCATTTTCATCAGGATTTTTGACATCAACCCAGCCCCATGCCGGCTCTCCGTATACCTCAAATAATGAATCAAGTATAAATATATTTTTTATAACCTGAAATTCCTCAGTCGTTTGAAGTCCGTATTTTGCGGCAAATTCCAATATCAGACCCGGATCACTAAAAATTGAAAAGTTTGCTTTTATTTTTTCCATTTTATCACTGTTATTAAGGGTATCTTTACCAAAAACAATTTCAACCATGCCGTTTAATGCAGCATTAAATTCGTTTCTTGCATCTGTTGTATCCTTATCATTTTGTCCGAAAGCGTCGCGATCAACAGCAGATGTTATACCTGATTTAAATTGATCATATACCTGTTTCACGTAGCCTTGAATTATGTCAAGTTGGTCGGTACTATAGGTCATTTTTGCTGTTGACTCACCGATTTTATAACTTACATCATAAGTTATTGTTTCGTCTCCCTCTTCTTCATGTTCTGTTATGACGTATTTTAAATTATGTGTTTGACCGACTTTCCATTGACGGCCTTCACCTGTACAGTCACCTTTATTGTAATTTTTGCCGTCTGCTTCAATATGATAGCTTATATCATTTGAGGTATCGTCTTTTGTCGTAAGTGAAAGCGCAGTATCATAAAAAATTCTGTATTCCTTTTTATATCTCTGCAAATCAGCATGCACGTTGGGATCATATGAAATGTATTCACCCGGCTCATCAGGATCTTGTACATAATCACCGTTGTTATCTTCAAGATAGTTGCCTGTAAATATTTCGTGTTGGTGCTCAAGATCTATTAAAATTTCACCGCCGATTGTATATCTGTCGCCGGATATTGCAACATCCGCTTGGGATTCTATTGTCATTGTGTTGCCGGATACGGTTATATCACCTATCATTTCAAGCATGCTCTTGTACCAATCGCTTTCTTCTGATATCTTGCCGTCATTTTTCATGTCGACTAGTGTATCTTTTAAATCCTCAAGCAAACTTTTATAATCACTGGCACTTTTGGGCTCGCCTGAAAAACTTTGTTCATATATATTATCCCAGCCATCTGCAAAATATGTGGTATCTTCAAAAATCTCCTGTTGAATTGCCTCTATGACTGCTACTTGATATTTTTGGTCTGCAACGACAAGAGTATTATAGTAATCTGTGTAGTTTACATATTCACTGGACTGCAGAGCTGCATCGTAGCCTAAAATGTCGTTTGCTGCATCACCTTCATACATTTTTTGTAATTCTTCAATAGTGTAGGTTGTACCGTACATTTCGATTGAGTCAGCACCTAAAGTATCTTTTGTAAAGTATGTTGAAGTGTATTCAAGGTTGTAAAGCTCAAGAAAATCTTCAAGCCCGCCTTTTTCTTTAATAACACTGCGGTAATTCGCGTCATCTGTTTCGGATACAAGAAGTTTGCCGTTTGCATTTACAAGCCCGTATTGGTTATTGTATGCACTATAACTTGTTAACGCATTAAAGCTTAATTTTTGATACTGGCTTTCCCCGTCCAGTGTATAATTTGACATCATCATAGTAGCTGAATTCAGCGCATTAACGTAATTCTCGCTTACACGTGAACTCTCTGTTGCAAGGCGCATCTTCGAATTGTTGATAATCTGAGCCCTAAGCTCGTTATCAGCCATTCGGGAAGTGATTGATAATAATCTTGCCTGTGATGCTGCCATTCCCATAGTTGGCGTAATCCTTTCCTGATTGTATCCTTACTACGGTTATCGGCTTTTTGGAATTGAAACTTTAATTTTTTTTATTTTTATATTAATAAATTGTTACAAACTTAATAATGCATTTTTAAGTTTTTGCAGCTTCTTTTTATCTGTTCCAATACCGCATAAAAGCATGGTTGATTTTTTATTTGTTTTCTCGTCTTCTATGTTGTATTCATTGAATAAAATTTCGGACAATTCTTCGCCGGAAAGTTCAGGAACTTTAACTAAAATTTTTGTTAAATCATCTCCAAAAAATTCACAATTATCGCATTCTTCACGTATTATTTCCAGCTCATCAAGAAGCTGGTCAAGTTTGCGGCGCCCCCACCAGCTGTTGAGGTAATTTATTGTTTCTTCTATTGAAGCCAACAAAGGATAGGATGGGGATGTTGTATTTATCATCTTTAAAGCTTTTTCAACCCGTAAATTACACATACAGTGCAAAAGTGCTGTCGGATTCAAGCCTCCGGCTGTTTTATGCAGCGATTGAACAGTGAAATCCGCAATATTTACAGCACTTTTGGGCAATCTCTCGGAAAACGGATACAATGCCCCGTGTGCTTCATCTACAATTAAATATACATTATGCTTTTCGCAGATTGATTTTATTTTTTTTACATCGGATACAATTCCCTCATAAGTCGGTGATGTCACGATTATAGCCTTAATATCATATGCGTTAAGATAATTTTCAATCATATCAGGCGAAGTCTCAACAGGAATTCCCCAATTCTCGTCTATTTCAACATCATAAAATATTGGAATTGCGCCGGCAAGTCTTATTGCATTCAAATGACACGGGTGAGCATTGTTCCACACCATAACTTTGTCGCCCGGATTTGTGCATGTTAAAACTGAGGCTATTATGCCGCTTGTAGAGCCGTTTGTTAAAAATGAGGTGGAATTTGTCCCGTAAATTTTTTTCGCACGTTTTTCAGCCTTTGAAAGGGCTTTCTCAGGGTTATGTGCATCCGTTTCCGAAATATCAATTTTGTACATTGATTTTAACGGTTTATAAATAGTGAATTTTTGAGAATGCGACGGTGTTGTGAAAAGTATTTTTTTGTTTCGCTTTTTTAAAAGTTTTACAAGGCTCATGACTATTTATTCTTAATTTCTATATTCCGTTTGGCACAGTACTGAATAATTGTCATTTTGTCATGGTTTGAATTGAATTCAAATCTGCCTGATACTGTGTATCCGCCCTCATTGTTTTTTTCAATACGTATTGGTGAAAACGTACAGGTAATATTTTGTTCTTCTGAAAGCGGAAGTGTTATTGTGTAAATTTTTTCAATACTTATGTTTTCCTTTGTCTTAAATTTCATACCGCCGGCAGATATGTCAAGGGTTGTAATTTTTGATGCATTATCACCTTCAAATAAGTCTAAGTCTAAAATATATTTGATACGTGTATATTGACGTCTTTGTAAGTATTTATGCTTCGCAGGACTTGCAATTTTTAAAGTTTTGCCGTTAATTTCTTTTGCATAAGAATCAAAATAGAGAGTACCGTATTTGGTTTGTGTGTAAAATTCGCAGTAGTTGCTTTTTAAAATACCCTCCGGTTCATAGTCAAGTTCCAGCATGAAATAATCAGGGGCAACATCTGTTATTATACCTTTATTGGCGAATTTGAAATCAGCCGGTACCATTATTATTCTTTGATCTTTTGAAATTAATTCTCTCATAGGTTTTCCTTTCTTTGAGATTCTTAGCATACTGCGGTCATACTTTGGTTCACTTACTCAAAATGACTATATTATTATACCTGAATTGTCAAATTTTGTCAGCAACTTAACAAAACACAAAAAAAGGCCTCCCAAAATATGAGAGGCAAAGCTGAGCAATCAGAAGAGTTGAGGATTTACATATTCATCTTACAAGATTTTTTACTCAAAACATTGCCTGAATTAGCTAAAATTTTACACAAAATAATAGCCGGTGCGGGGCATACAGGTTAAAGCCCGACCTGAATTAGCTAAAATTTTACACAAAATAATAGCCCCTTAGTCGGGGCTATTTTAACTCTTTTATGATATTTAGCTTTTGGTTTATCTGTTGACCTTAGTCAAGGCAATTACTTATTACTCTTTTAAGAAAGATTCATAATTTCTTGCCAGAAGGTGAGTTCTTACCTGATTAATCAAGTCAAGAGCAACACCGACCATGATTATTAAAGACGTTGCGCCGATACCTTGTAAAGTTTTAATGTTTGTAACATAACTTGCCAAAGACGGTACAAGTGCAATAATACCCAATCCCATAGCACCTATAAATGTCGTTTTTGTTAATATTTTATCCAGTGCTTCGGCAGTCGGTTTGCCGGGTTTAATACCGGGAATTGAGGAACCGTATTTTTTAAGGTTATCCGCAATATCTTTCGGCTGCATATTCGGCATAATTGATGCGTAGAAGAAAGTTAACGCAACAATTAACAAGAAATACAACACATAATATGTAATTCCGTCCGGGCTCAGCCAGTGATTTAAGGACATTACCATATTTTTTACGGCTTCAGATTTAAAGTTTGCCTGACCGACAAGACTTAAAACTGTCGACGGGAAAAGCAGAATCGCAATCGCAAAGATAATCGGCATTACACCGCCCGGATTAAGTTTGAACGGAATAAACGAATTCATGCCGCCGTAAACTTTATTACCAACTTGTCTTTTTGGGTTTACGATTATAACTTTTCTGACAGCTTCCTGCATTACTACGATAAATACCATAGCCGCAAAGAATATTGCCAGAAGTGCAGCTAAGCCAAGCTGCAAAGCAGTACTGTTCATTACCATTTGTGCTGTACGTGACGCATAAACCGGAATACCTGATAAGATACCGACAAAGATTATCAAAGAACCTCCGTTGCCGATTCCTTTTTCTGTAATAAGTTCTGATATCCACATAACAAGAACAGAGCCTGCGGTTAATACCACAATAGAACTGATAAAGAACATTAATGGGTTAACATTTGGCAATACCGCACCCGGCAAATGATGCAGATAAAGCATGAATATTAATGACTGGAACACTGCCAGCACTACCGTAAATATTCTTGTGTATTGTGATAATTTTCTTCTGCCTGCTTCGCCTTCTTCTTTCTGTAATTTTTCCAGTGAAGGAATTACAACAGAAACCAACTGAATTATGATGGATGATGTAATGTATGGTCCGATACCTAATGCAAATATTGATACCGTACCTAAAGCGCCTCCTGAGAACAAATCAAGAAATCCGATTATGTTATTGCCTTGTGCAATATTTGCGAAAATTTGATTGTTGATCCCGAATAAAGGCATTTGAACACCGAGTCTGAATGCGGCAATCATGATAAAAGTGAAGATTATCTTCTGTTTTAATCCTGATGCCTGCCACATAGACATCAAATCTTCAGTTGTAGGCATTTTAATCCCTTGTGCCATTATACTAACTCAACCTTTCCGCCTGCGGCTTCAATTTTTTCTTTTGCTGATGGTGTAACATAACTTGCTTTAACAGTAACTGCTTTTTTGATTTCGCCGTTGCCGAGTACTCTCAAACCATCTGAGGATGGGTGAACTCTTTTAGCTTCTTTCAAGACTTCAAGAGAAACTTCTTTAAGTCCTAATTGAGCAATTCTGCCAACGTTAATTTCAGCGTAATTAAGTTTGTTGATAATCTGGAAGCCTTTCAATTTTGGAAGTCTTCTGTAAGCCGGCATTTGACCGCCTTCAAAACCTCTTTTAGAGCTGCTTCCTGAACGTTGTCCTTCACCGTTATGACCGCGGCAGGATGTTTTACCTCTGCCTGATGATCTTCCGCGTCCTACGCGTTTTGTTTTGTGGGTTGAACCTTCTGCAGGTCTTAAATCTTCTAATGTAATATTTGTCATTTTATTTTCCTCATTTTAATTTACCGCTCGCTATTCACTGTCGTTACACTAGTAACTGTACGCGGTTTGTACTATTTTACCACTTCCAAAAGGTGTGATACTTTGTTAACCATACCCATAATGGTAGGTGTTTCGGAATGCTCAACAACCTGATCTTTTTTTGTTAAGCCAAGAGAGGCAACAACTTTGCGTTGTGCTTCTGATGCTCCGATTAAACTTCTTACGAGTTTAATTTTTACTGTATTTGTTTTTGTTTTAGCCATAATTTATATCCTTTTATTTAATAATATTATCTTAAATAGTCAATTACATAACAGATTAATTTAATAATTCTGCCATTGTTAAGCCGCGTTTTTTAGCAACTTCATTGAAAGGTGTCAAAGCCTTTAATGCGTTAATTGTAGCGTATGCCGCATTCAAAGGTGATTTTGAACCCAATGATTTTGCAAGAATATTTTCGATACCTGCAAGTTCCAGAACAGGACGAACAGCGCCGCCCGCGATAATACCGGTACCCTGAGAAGCAGGTCTGAGCATTACGGCACCTGCACCTGATTTACCTGAAATCGGGTGAGGGATGGTTGTTTTGAAGATAGGAACTGTGATAAGATTTTTTCTGCCGTCTGCAATTGCTTTTTGGATAGCAATAATAACTTCTGATGCTTTAGCACAGCCGATACCTAC
>CALUQQ010000033.1 GCA_944322955.1 Candidatus Gastranaerophilales bacterium | reverse complement strand
TGTCTTTGTCTGCTTCAAGCAATTCTACGTCAACGTAGCGGCCTTCTTCGACCTGATACTGCTTTCCGCCTGTTTCTACAATTGCGTACATTTCATATTTCCTTTCATTTTGGGTTTCGTATCCCTTATGCCGGAACAAAATTTGTCAGGATTTATCCCATTTCGGCTGTGGGGATTTATATAACGAGTTACCGCTGATACGTAAATTTATTATCTGATACAGAAAAGTTATTGTCAAGTAGTTTTAATATTTGTAAAGTTTGTGATTTCGGTTATTTTTTGCAGTAAAATTATAAATATGAAGGAAGATGAGATTGTAAAATCAACTGGCGCAAAAGTTTTGAAATCCGGCAAAACGCTTAGGGATTATGTTTTTTCTACCGACACACGGAGTATAAAAGCGGGCGAAATTTATCTTCCGTTGAAGGGTGCGAATTTTGACGGCGAAAAATTCATTCAGGATGCTTTGAGAAAGGGCGCCGCAGGTTATTTTACAACTGGTAATGAGATTTTCGGGAGTGCGGATGTTGTTTTCAAAGTTCCTGACACGCTTAAGGCTTATTTGATGCTTGCAAATTTTTACCGTAAAAAGGTTAATCCTAAAGTCGTCGGTATTACGGGAAGCTCGGGCAAAACCACCGCAAAAGAGATGATGTATTCTGTTTTGAGTCGTAAATTCAAAACTATTAAAACTTTTTCAAACCATAATAACGAAATTGGATTTTGTCAGACTGTTTTTGAGATGATGCCAGGCACCGAAGTACTTATTATTGAGATGGGAATGCGCGGATTGGGAGAGATTGAACTTATTTCGAGTTATGCTCAGCCTGATATTGCGTTGATTACAAACGCCGGAACTTCTCATATCGGGCGTTTGGGCAGTCTTGAAAATATTGCAAAAGCCAAATGTGAAATCGCGCGGTATCTGAATCCGAAAGGAACTTTCATTGCGCTTGATCAGGAGAGAATTAAAAAAAATGTGAAATTTTCCGGCGAAGAAGTGTATTCTTCGATTAAAAATGTTCAAATTTTGGAAAAAAAGCCATCATTTTTGAGATTTATTTATAAAAATAAAGAATATGAATTGAATGTTGAGGGCGATTATAACATAGAAAATTCATTAGGAATAATTGAGACAGCAGAAAGGCTCGGAGTGGAATATGAAGATATAAAAGCCGGATTACGTGCTTATAGACCTATTGAAAAACGCTGGGAGGTCATAACGGCTGGCGGATTCAAGGTTATAAACGACAGCTATAACGCAAACCCTGATTCTATGAAGGCTTCCGTCAAAACATTTGTGGAGCTTTATGAAAACCCTGTTGTTATTCTGGGCGATATGGCAGAATTAGGCGAGGCGGGAATTGAGCTGCATAGAGAAGTCGGAAGATTTTTGGCAAGACAAAATGTTAAAAATGTAAAATTTTTGACGGTCGGAAATCTCGCGGCTGAAATCGGCAAAGAGCTTGAATTATCGGGCGTTTTCGTTAAAAAATTTGTCGATAACGATGAGGTTTCCCGTTACATTCTTGATAATTCGGATATCGGTAATACAATATTTTTGAAGGCATCAAGAGTGATGAAGTTTGAAGATATCATTGAAAATTTAAAAAGAGGTAAATTATGATAATGATTACGGTGTCATTTCTTTTGGGAATGATTTTGTGCCTCCTTTTTGGGGTTCCGTACATAGATTTTTTAAAGAAAAAGACAATAGGACAGTATGTAAAGGATTTGGCACCGGAAACTCACGCCAAAAAACAGGGCACACCGACAACGGGCGGAGTTTTTATTATAGTCGCAATAATTGCGGCGTCATTGATTACACTTATGCTTGCCCAGCGGCTTACAACTGATGCCTTGATAATCCTTTTGACCCTTGTTTTTTATACTTTTGCGGGATTTCAGGATGATTATATAAAAATTAAGGGTAAAGGCAACGACGGTTTAACACCGCGCGGAAAATTTTTAAGGCAGGTTGCGATTGCGCTTTTGCCGACTTTGTATGTAATGATGACAAATCCTTTCGGATCATATTTTTCAATCGGGCACTGGATAATTAATCTCGGCTGGTTTTATCCATTTTTATCAATATTTATTATAACGGGAGCTTCAAACGCTTACAATTTGACTGACGGATTGGACGGACTTGCGGCATCTGCGGGCGTTCCTGCATTTATTGCATGTGCTCTGATTGCTATGTTTACAGGATATCAAGAGGTCTCAATAATTTCGGCGGCTGTTGCCGGCGGCTTGATTGGGTTTTTGAAATATAATAAGCCAAAAGCTCAGGTGTTTATGGGTGATACCGGTTCGCTTGCAATCGGCGGTTTATTGGGAACTTTAGCGGTTATGGGTAAATTTGAGTTCCTTTTAATTTTTATTTCTGCTGTATTTGTTATTGAAACTCTGTCGGTTATTATTCAGGTCGCAAGTTTCAAAACAACCCGAAAAAGGGTTTTTAAGATGGCGCCGATTCATCATCATTTTGAACTCTGTAATTGGAGTGAAAAGAAAATAGTCATTGTGTTTGCGATTTTTTCTCTGGTGTGTTCATTATTTGCAATAGGGTTATTTGAAGTATTTGTAAAAGGGATAATATAGGATGAAAAAGGTTCTGGTACTGGGTTTATCAAAAAGCGGCAAGGCCGCGGCAAAGTTTTTAAAAAAACATGGATTTGACGTTTATTTAACGGAAAGTAAAAGCGTTGAGTCTGATCCGGAATTGGAAAAACTCGGTATACACGTAGAAACAGGAGGGCATTCTTTAGGGTTTGTTGAGGGTTCGGAATTTGCTGTCACAAGTCCGGGAATTCCGCCTTTTAGCACTATTATTGAACTTTTGAGACTGAAAAATATTCCCGTAATATCTGAACTTGAACTTTGTTACAGAATGAGCAGGACGCCTTTTGTTGCTATAACCGGAACTAACGGTAAAACAACCACAACAGCTTTGACGGCGCACATTTTTGAAAAGAAATTTAAGGCAAAGGCTTGCGGAAACATAGGTCAGCCGCCCTCTGACTTTGCGGATGACAATTTGGATTATTATGTATGCGAAATGAGTTCTTACCAGATTGCTATGTGTCCGACCCTGACGCCTTTTATCTCTGTTTGGACTAATTTTACCCCCGATCACATTGACTGGCATCAGGGAATTGAAAATTATTTTGCTGCAAAAGCTAAAATTTTTAAAGCGCCTCAGGCTCCCAAATTCTCCGTCCTTAATGCCTGCGACGAAAGGTTGAAAGATTTTCAGGCAGACGGCACGGTTTTCTATTTTGGCGAAAGAAAAACAGGCAACTCCTGCTATGTTAAAAATAACGAATTTATTTATGAAAATGACGGGGTTGTGGAATTTGTCATGCCTGTATCTGATTGTCCGTTGGTCGGTGAACACAATTATCAAAATACCGAATGTGCTATAATCTGTGCTAAGCTTGCCGGAATTGACAATGACACAATCTGCAAAGCAATAAAAGAGTTCAAATCTCCGCCGCACAGACTTGAATATGTTTGTAAAATCGGCAAAACAGCTTTTTATAATGATTCCAAAGCTACAAATCCTGAGGCTGCCTCTGTTGCCATAAAATCATTTAACCATCAGGATGTTCTTTTAATCGCTGGCGGCAGGGACAAAAATACCGGATTGAAAGATTTTTGTGATGATATTAAAAATCATATCAAAACCGTAGTATTAATCGGGGAGGCTGCGGAAAGATTTGAGAAAAATTTACGTGCCAACGGCTTTGAAAATATTTTGCATGCGGGGACGCTCGAGGCGGCCATTGATAAGGGAATTGAATTGACGCCGGATGTTGTACTGCTTTCGCCGGCATGTGCAAGTTTTGACATGTTCAAAAGCTACGAGGAAAGGGGGGACGTTTTTAAAGAGTATGTCTTATCTAAGATATGAAAACAATGAACCCAAAAGGCACCGTCCGATTCAAAGCATCATTGTGTCCTCGCCTGATGCAACACTTCTTGTTGCGGTGGCGTTTCTTGTAATAATCGGGTTTATGGCGATATTTTCGGCAACTGCCCCCAAGTGTCTTGATGAGGGCGGAAACCCCGCACAGTTTTTGATTAAGCAGATATTGGCATTTGTTGTAGGATTTATAGGGTTAAAATTCTTTTCAAATTATGATTACAAAAAGTTGGCGCAATGGAACACGATTTTTATGATTATAATTGTTGTTGCGTTGTTGTTGGTCGATTTTACGCCTTTAGGGGTCACGGTAAACGGGGCAAAAAGGTGGATAAATCTTGCAGGATTTCAGCTGCAGCCGTCAGAATTTGCCAAGCCTGCTGTTGTAATGCTTTTGGCATCGGCTTTTAAAAATGATGCCGGTATTTTTGACCAGAATAAATGGGTGTTTGCATTTATTCCGATATTAATAATGGTAGCGTTTATTTTTGCTCAGCCTAATTTGAGTATGGTAATTTTACTTTTAGCAACATCGGTTGTGGTTTATTTATGTGCGGGAGGGTCGTTGAAGCTGTTTGTAAGCTGTCTTGTCGCGGGTATTACGGGGATTGTAATTGCGGCGACAACGGTTATCAAGCCTTACCAGCTGCAAAGACTGAGGATTTGGCGTCATCCCGAAACTGACCCGCAGGGCGCTGGGTATAACATAATCCAATCGCTGATTGCCTTTGCTTCCGGTGGGTTTAGCGGGGTAGGATACGGAGGTTCCATTCAGAAACTTTATTATCTCCCTGAATGCCATACTGATTTTATTTTTGCGATTATTGCCGAAGAAATGGGCTTTATCGGGTGTATTCTGGTAATCGGATTGTTCTTTACGTTTGTGCAGAGAGGTTTTTTGATTGCCGGAAGGTGTCCTGATATGTATGGCAAGCTTTTGGCTGTCGGAATTACGTTTTCAATCGGATTTCAGGCATTTTTGAATATGAGTGTCGCAAGTTCTTTTCTTCCTACAACGGGTGTCCCGCTTCCTTTTATAAGCTACGGCGGTTCGTCTTTGATAGTTTCATTATGGATGGTCGGAATTTTGCTGAATATCTCTAAAAAACGTATTAAAAAAATAAGGAATGTGGAAGGTGACTAGGTATTTTATCACAGGGGGCGGCACGGGCGGTCATATATATCCCGCAATTGCAATAGCGGATTATCTGAAAGACGACGGGGAAATTTTTTACGTCGGCAATCCGCGCAACCTTGAATTCGACATCGTAAAACAAAAGGGATATAAATTTTTGCCCGTGAGTGTTCAGGGAATGCCCAGAAAAGCATGTCTTGAACTTTTAAAATGGGGTTTGCAGCTTGCGTTTGCAGTTATAAAAGGTTTTAATTATATTCTTAAATATAAACCTGATGTGATTTTTGGAACAGGCGGGTATGTATCGGCGCCTGTATTGATTGCTGCAGCGGTTTTAAAAGTGCCTTTTGTAATGCATGACTGCGATGCACAGCCCGGTCTTGTGACAAGGTATCTTTCGCCGTATGCCTCAGGAGTTTCGCTTGCTTTTGAGTGTGCTCAGAATTTTATTAATAATGAAAATTGCTATATTACTGGAAATCCTCTTCGCGAGGGGTTTAAAACGCTTTCAAAGCAGGAGGCGCGGCAGGATCTAGGGCTTGAAGATAAATTAACTCTTTGTATTATGGGCGGCTCGCAAGGGGCAAAGTCCATAAATTCTGCGTCTGTTGAGATTTTGAAAATTCTTTCTCAAAAATATGATATGCAGATTATTTTTCAAACAGGTAAAAAGAAATTTCTCGCTGTTGAGGAACGTTTGGCGGTTTTTTATCCTGAATATATGAATGACAAAAATATTATCATAAAGCCGTATTTTGACGATATGGTAAGCGTTTTGAAAGCGTCTGACATCGCGGTATCGCGCGCCGGGTCATTGAGTATTTCAGAGCTTTGCGCGTCACAAATCGCATCGATTTTTGTGCCGTATCCACATGCTGCAGCCGATCATCAGCGCAAAAACGCAAGATTTATGGCGGAAAAAGGCGCAGGAATTTATATAGATGACGATGAAATTACGCCTGATATTCTTTTGAATACAATTGAGACGCTAGCAGATAATCCGGATAAGCTTAAAACAATCCAAAAAAACGCGTTGAGTGTCGCTAAATTCGACGCGACATTTGATATTGTAAAGGTTATTAACGAATGTTTGTAAAATCTTTGCATTTTTTTTAATTAGGTGGTATAATAAATTGAAAAACTGGGGGTCAAAATGAGAAAAAAACATTGTAAATATAATGAATGTCGGGGGGGGGCGACCTTTTAACCGCTTGTAGAGGCTTTTTTGGGGGTGTTGGTTTAGTAAAGTTACTAAGATACTATGGCACTAAGGCACTAAGAAGTAACTCTTGGGTTAGAAAACCCGAGCAATATAGTTGTGGTCGAAGTGAGCCTGTCATCTGCCAAAGGCAGGACAACATTCTGAAGATTGACGGGACTTACCAATTCATTCTGAACTTGATTCAGACTCTAAAGATTTTCCCCATCCTAACCTTCAAGGGCGAGAGGGAAAAATTAGTGACTTATAGTAAAAACACCACTAACTTCACTCACTTTGCTTCTGCAAAACGTGTCGCATTCACATTAGCGGAAATGATGGTAGTCATGCTGATATTAACAATAATATTAGCGGCATTTTCGCCGTTAATGACGAGGCGAAAGGCAGTAGACTTAACGAGTCCGTGGCGATATGCGAGTAACA
>CALUQQ010000032.1 GCA_944322955.1 Candidatus Gastranaerophilales bacterium | reverse complement strand
AATCTTTCAGGATATTGTTTTTTCTCGCGTAATCATTCAAAACACGCGTAATTGAGTTTCTGAAACCTGTCAGGTGCGTTCCGCCTGAATTTGTATTGATGTTGTTTGCAAACGACAGGACGCTTTCAGTATAAGCATCCGTATATTGCATTGCAACTTCCACCTGCATATTATCGACAACTTTATCTATGTAAATAGGTTTTTCGTGGAGTACGTTTTTGTTTTTGTTTAAAAATTCAACGTAGCTTCCGATACCGCCTGCGTAGTGGAAAACTTCTTCTTTATTTGTATGTCCGTCAATAAATATTATTTTTAAGCCTTTATTCAAAAATGCCATTTCCCGGAGTCTGTTGGCGATAACATCGCGGTCGATTTCGGTTGTTTCGGTGAAGATTTCCGGATCCGGCCAGAAAGTGGTCTTTGTGCCTGTTTTGTCTGTAGGGTCGCATTTTTCAACCGGTGCAACAGGTTCACCACGCATGTATTCTTGGCGCCATACATAACCTTGCCTTGAAACTTCTACTATGTATTTTTCGGAAAGAGCGTTTACAACTGAAGCCCCAACACCGTGCAGACCGCCGGATACTTTATATCCGCCGTCGCCGAATTTTCCGCCAGCGTGAAGTACAGTGTGTACAATTTCCAGTGCGGATTTACCGGTTTCCGGTTTTATGTCAACAGGAATTCCTCTTCCGTTGTCTTCTACTGTCACGCTGTTATCAATGTTAACAGTAACTTTTATTTCCGTACAAAATCCGGCTAAAGATTCGTCAATGGAGTTGTCTACAATTTCATATATACAATGGTGCAATCCGCGTTGAGAGGTTGAGCCGATATACATACCGGGCCTCATACGAACAGCTTCCAACCCTTCCAAAACTCTTATGTTGCTAGCATCATAGTGGTCAGATGTCTTTGTCTCAATTTCTTCCAATTGTTCGTTAATCTGAGTTCGCTCAACTTCTTTTAATGCTTCCATCCCTTTATCGTTTATAACATCTTGTGTGCTTTCAGCCATGTTTCCCCCTAATCGTCTGTTTATATCATTATCATAACACAAACAAGCTTAAATATTCAAATTCTTTACCTTATGTAAACTTATTGAAAAATATTTTTTGTTATATTATTATTATAAAAAGGAGGATTAACAGGATGAACAACAAAAAGTTTAGAAATCTCGGGGGGGGGGCGACCCTTTTAACCGCTTGTAGCGCGGGTTTTGGGTGTGTGTTTTTCAAAAAAGCCGCCTTCACTTTGGCCGAAGTCTTAATTACTCTTGGCATAATCGGCATTGTGGCAGCAATGACAATACCGACACTTATAAGTAATTACAAAACCAAAGAGGCAAGTGTTAAGGTAAAAAAATTTTATAGCATGATGAATCAGGCAATTCAATTGTCAGAAGTTGAAAACGGTTCGGCTTTATATTGGGATTATACGGGAGTTCAGTATACTGAAGACGGAGAGATTGATGAGGATAAGCAGCGCGCGGAGGCAGACAAATTTTATGCAAAATATCTTGCGAAATATTTAAAAACCGTAACAGTGGAGCATGATCCGGATACTGAACGTTATATGAGAGCTGTGCTGGCGGATGGCAGTATGTTTTCAATGAACAACGGCGACTGTTTTGACATGAATTATGATATTAATGGCACGGGCGGCCCAAATGAAGACGGTAGAGACAGATTTTCTTTTTTGTTATGCGGTAAACATTTTAATGATAAATATCATTCCTTTACTCCGAATAAGGCTTTTGGGGCGTATTCCGCGACGACTATAAAGGATTTTTCAACAAGAGATAATGCAAGGCAGGCCTGCATTGATGACGGTAAATTCTGTACTGTGCTATTGGAAATTTATGACAATTGGGAATTTAAAGAGGATTATCCTCATAAGTTGTAATAGAAAAGCCGGACAAAATTTGTCCGGCTTTTAATTATTCAATTAAGGTTTCTATACCAATTCCATTGCTTTTACTGAATTTTTTTCAGCGATTTCAACAAGATTTCTGATAGTAGCCATCATAGAAAGTGTTGAATCCATTTTATTAATGCAAGATCCGACGCCTATAGCTGATGCGCCTGCTGCGAATGCAAACGGTGCGGTTGTCGGGTTGATGCCTGTTGCTGTCATAATCGGCATTTCAATGTTTCTTGCAAGTTCAATTGTGTTGGAAATTGTGAGTTCTGCTCTTTCCATAAGCCCTCTGACACCGTCGGCTTGTGAATCTTTTGAAAAATGACCTTCTGTTTGAATTAGGTCAATACCCATAGTTTCCAATTCTCTTGCAAGTGAAATTTGTTCTGTAATTGAAATTTCACCCGGAATAGTTACTGAGAAGAATGTTTCTCTGTTACCTAAAAGTGAGAGAGTTTCTTTTGTTAATTTTAAAACATCTTGTGATGTGAATGAAATTCCTTTTTTATACAAAACGTCAAAGTTGCCGAGTTCAATTGCATCAGCGCCCAAATCTACAGCTTTTACGAGTTCTTCTGGAACTATTGAAGAAACAAATATAGGTAAATCCGTCATTGAGCGGATTTCTTTTACGATTTCTTCTTTAGCGCAGATGTCAACAGCGCTTGCACCTGAATTTTCAGCTGATGAAACAACTTTTTTGATATTTACGATATCAAAATTGTCAATGCCTGCAATAACTTTAACTGCTTTCTTTTCCTGTAAGTGTTGTTTGAATAAATCAATTCTTGCCATAATCAAATTCTCCTTCTCTGTGAATTATACATTAAAATTATAATAATTTCAAGAACTAACCGAAAATTAATAATTTTTGGCAATACTTAAGGCGACAAATTTTTGCATAATGTGGTAAAGAGGGATTATTATGCGAAAATTTTTTTATTTAATATCGGCATTTATAATTGGATTAACGCCTGTTTTCGGGGTGAATTACGAACCCGATGAAAGTATTAACATTGCAGTTTATGAAAAAATAAACCCTGCAATTGTGGCGATTGATGCGCAGCTGGATGACGGGGTTTCTGCCGGCACGGGGTGTGTAATTTCAAAAGACGGCGTAATTTTGACCGGCTCACATGTTGTGGAAGGCTGCAAGGATATTGATGTGACTATGTATAACGGTGTTGTTTATAAGGCAAAACTTCTTGCTAAAATGGGCAAAAACAAGGATCTGGCGCTTTTGAAAATTGCTCCGAAAACCGAATTGCAGACGGTTGCTTTCGGAAATTCAGAGGATATAAAAGTCGGGCAAAAGGTTCTTGCAATCGGCAATCCTTTCGGGTTTTACGGAACTTTAACTCAAGGAATTGTCTCAAGAATCGATTATACAAAAAACAGAATTCAAACAGACGCTGCAATTAACCCGGGATGCTCCGGCGGGCCGCTTTTAAATTCAGCCGGAGAAGTCATCGGGATTAACCAGTCGATTTACAACCCGGATAATAATATCTCAAATATCGGAATAGGCTTTGCAATACCCATAAACGACGCAAAACAATTTATAAAAAGTGCAAATCTTGCCAAAAATTAGCTGTTCGTGATATATTTTTTATATGATAGAATTTTTCGGTCTGTGTGTTATAAATTTTTTTAAGAGCCTGAAATATTTGCTGCAAAGGCAGGTAAAGTTTTCGAGCATAATTTCGCAGGCCGCATCTATTAGTTACGATTCTTTGATAATTTCGTTGTCAATAGCGTTCATTGCAGCGGCTGTAATTGCCGTTCAGGTGGCAAAACAATTTCTGATGACTGGTGCTGAAACGTATATCGGCGGTACGATCGCAATAGTTATGATAAGAGAAATTGCGCCCGGATTTGTGGCGCTTGCAATCGGTGCAAGGGCAGGTACGGCGATTTCCGCAGAAATCGCAAACATGCAGGTTACAAGTCAGGTGGATGCTATGAAAACATTAAAAGTCGATCCTGTGGGATATTATTTTACCCCGAGAATAATCGCGGCAATGATTACGGTGCCTATGGTTGTATTGATTGCGGAAGTTATTGGGGTTTTGGGTGGAATGCTGGTCTGTTCCGCTACAATTGACCTGCATCCCGCACGTTATATGAATTCCGTCTGGGCATGGCTTTCTACACGAGATATTTACATAAGTCTTTTAAAAGCGTCAATTTTCGGCGGGTTAATCGCGCTTGTCTGCGCTACACAAGGATATCAGACAAAAGGCGGTGCAAAAGAGGTCGGTATTTCCACCACTCAGGCGGCAATCCTGTCAACCCTTTATATGCTTATCGCGGACTTTTTGGTTAATCTGGTCTTTTATATTGCAAAATGAAGCTACAAGTCTATATCCTGAGGGCAAAACCCGAAAGATCTCATTGAAGAAGAAATTCTTCGCTGGCACAATGATAGGTACACGTCCCGTATTTATTATTAACGGCTTCATGCCAGATACTTCTGGATTGTTTCTTTGTCAAAGACTTCAATGCTGTCTTTTGAATGGATGAAAATCATACAGCTGATAAGCGATTTAAGCGTTTCAAAGTCGGAAAATGCCATTTTATTACGCAAATCTTCCATGTTATTTGCCAAAAATTCCATAATAATGGTCTTTCCGTCAAACACAAGCCCCGCAAAATAGTCAAATGAGTCTTTTGTTTTTATCCCCTCAAGATAGATTATGTCAGGCGATTGAAATTCAATAAATCTCGAGGCTTTATCCATGTTAAACCCGATATTTTCGTTTAATTCGCATTGATTAACCCCTTTGAGCGTGTATTTTGCAATACTTTCAAGCGTCATAATATTTTTGACGCCCTGTTTTGCAGCTTCAAGTAAAAGTGAATAGATAACATGCGTTTTGCCGCTCAATGGCGAACCGCAGACAAGGATTATACCCGGCTCTTTGAGTGATTTTCTCACAAGTTTTAATTGTTTGTCGGAGGTGATTATTTTATTCAAAGCCTTTGGCGGTTTGTAGATTTTAAGGAAAATTCTTTCACCCATAATAGTCGGGAAGGTCGAAATACTCGCCACAACCTGTACATCGTCTACTTTGAAATTTAACTTGCCGAGCTGCGGCACCTCTGAAACTGAAGGGTCAAGTTCCGCAAGAGTTTTAAGCCTTGCGGTAAATGAAGATGTGAGAACAGATGGAATTGTTCCTTTATTAAAAATTTCGCCGTTCTTTTTGAAATTCACGCCAAAACCTGTGTCTTCGCCTTGAAAAGTTACCTCATGAACACCTTCCATAATGGCCTGTTTCAGGATGGCTCGGATAATTTTTTGGATATGGTTGTCGCTTAAATCCTCGCTGTGAAGCTCGTCACGCCAGTCGTAATCAGTATTTGTGTCAGTAAAAATTTCGCCGACTATACTATCGGTTTTGTAGTATTCGTCAATTTTTTTGATAATGGCGCTTTCGGATGAGATTACAGGTTCAATTGAGCATTCGGCGCTTTCAATAATTTTGTCTATTGCAAATAAATCCAGCGGATCAGCCATTGCAACCGTCAGAGTATCCTCAATTTTGAATAGAGGAATAATACGATATCTTTTTGCATCGGAAAAGTTTACGTATTTGAGGCAATTCGGGTCGAGTGAATAATCCTCAAGATTTACATAAGGTATGTGAAGCCTTGCTTCCAAAAATTTTAAAAGGGTTTCTTCGGTTATCACACCTGAATTTATAAGGGCTTGTCCTATATTAATGTTTTGGGCATTGGAAATTTCGTCAGCCTGTTCAATAACTTCATACTGCACAAGCCCGGCTCTTACAAGGTCATATTTAAGTTTTTCCAATGTCTTATTTGTAACTGTTTCCATTTTTATCCCAAATATTTTTTGACGGTTTTAACAACATCTTCCAGATCAAAAGGCTTTGTAATATATTCATCTGCGCCTGTTTCTTCACCGATAAGCTTGTCCTCATCTTGAGAACGCGCGGTAATCATTAAAATAGGTATGTTTTTGTATTTGTTATCGTATTTTAAAAGCCTGCTGATTTTATAGCCGTTAATCTTCGGCATCATTACGTCAAGTATGATTAAATCAGGCATAATATCTTTTGCAAGTTTTAATCCGTCTTCACCGTTATATGCACAATAACAGATAAAATCCGCTGCCTCCAGTACAAATTTTAAACTCTCTACTATATCCTGTTCATCGTCAACAATTAAGATTTTTTTCATACCTTTTCCCCTAATAACATTATTATAGCATATTCCCCTTTTGACAAAGATATTGTTACATTTCGTAAAAATTGGATTGCATGCTGACAAAATATTTTTTTATGGTTTATTAGATAGAGGAAGGCTATGATGTATAAAATTTCAAAAATTACCCCTCGTCTGGGCGGCCGCCGGCAGAAAATGGGCGCCGTGAGCCGGACTTTTGACAGACGTTCGACGGATGTTTTGATGTCTACAATTGAGTATTTTGCATCTTCATCCGGCAAAAACATTCAAAGTCTTATGCCCCAAATCAGGCAGTTGAATCCCAAATATCTCGGGCTTGTCTGCGATACTCTTGAACTTGCCAAAATTAAGCGGCGCGGGTTCGGCAGAAATTTATTGAATATGAAACTTCCGAATAACAAAACGGTTTTGGAATTTCTTCTTCCTAAAATTATTTGCGCTGCAAAATCTGAACATAAGGCATTGGATTTTGCATGTGATGTGGTAAATAACGCTGATTACAGAGCTTCACAAAGATTTTTGGCGGAACTTTCAATATCTAATGTCCTTGAAAATCCGGCAATGAGTGAGAAATTTGAAACAGCACGTCCGATGATTAGTGAAATTGCCGGGACTATGCTTAAACCGCCTTATTACGGTAATGGGTCGCTTGATAAGTTTATGGATTTTATAAAAATATTAACGGGCAGTAATGCCAAGCCGGATAAGGTGAAATTGTTAAAACAGTTTTCTGATTTTGTCACCAAAATTTTTCAAAAAACAAAACCAGTGAATGTCCCTAAATTCGTTGAATCCGATGTTTCTGTTCAAAAAATTCGTGAAAATATGAAAACTTTAGCTCTAATGGCACAAAATTTTGAAAAAAATAATTCAAAAATTGACGTGGTAGATTTTGTTCTGAAAAATACTAATTTAAAATAAGATTTTTTTCAGATATTTCTTCTGCCATACTTACCGGGACCGCAAAATAAAATTTGGAGCCTTTATTTAATTCGCTGTCGCACCAGATTGCACCGTTATGTGCCTGCAGAAGCTGTTTTGCGATCGGAAGCCCAAGCCCCGAACCGCCAACTTTACGAGAAAGAGAATTTTCTATCTGTGCAAATTTGTCAAATGCTCGCAATAAATCCTTTTCCGCTATGCCTATACCTTGATCTTCCACACAGATTACAATATATTTGCCGGTCAATTTATTGAGGTCATCCTTGAAGCAATCAGGGGCTCTAAGCTGTGAAGCATCCGCTAAGTGCGAACGGATAGTGATAGTTTTTCCTTCAGGAGTGAATTTTATTGCGTTTGATACCAGATTTGTCAAAACTTGTTCTAATCTTTGCGAATCAGCATAAATTTCCGGCAAATTTCTCGTTTCTTCCGCTATAAGGTTTAATCCTTTTTCCTTTGCCATAACTGATAAGGAAGATTTTACGTAATCTACGACGGAATGAATATCTATATTGGTAAAATGATAATCCATTTTGCCGGCTTCTATTTTTGACAAATCAAGAAGGTCATTTATAATCCCGGAAAGCCTTTGTACATTGCGCTGCGCCATTGATAAAAATTTTTCGCCGGAGTCGTTTAAATCTCCGCATTTGCCGCCGGATAATATGTCCAGTGAATTTTTTATTGCGGTTAAAGGTGTTCTTAATTCGTGCGATACAATTGAAATAAATTCGGATTTTAGCCGCTCAAGCTTTTCCAATTTTAAATTGGTTTCTTTTATTTCCTGATAAAGCGTTGCGCTTTTTAAAGGCAATGAAACCTGCTGTGCAATTGTTTGAAAACAAGTTGCGTCGTCCGATGAGAAAGGAGTTTCTTTAAAAATTTCTATGCATCCGAAAAAGTTGTCGCCCAAGCTTATGGGGGCAAACATATTATCGTATTGGAAAAGTGTAAATGTTAATCTGTTTGCCGGATATTTTACTGCTTTTATGACTTTTAATGTATCAATATCTATTTCAAACGGTGTGTTTTTATTCTCAAATAAAGATTTGTAATTTAAAACTGTGCGGAATTTTATTGCGCTCAAAAGCTCATCTGAAATTTCATAGAGTGAGTTTAATAAAAGCACGGGTTGATTTTCCGTGTAAAATGCAAGTGTGCAGGTTAAATCAAAGCTTAATGATTTATCCATACCTTCTATCATATAGTTTACCAGCTTTTCTTTATCAAGTGTACCCGCAAATTGCGAGCTTGTGTTGTATAAAACATTTAATCTGTAAAGACTGTCTGCCAGATTTTTGTTGGTTGCGGACATCTGTTCCAGCGATTGTTTTGTCTTTAAGCTGACTGCAACTGTTGATAAAATAAGGCTGTCCGGCATGTCATCCGTTAAAAATGCATTAATGTGTTTTGTGATTTCTGGTTCAAGCTTGTCTGTGCCGGTTAACAGTATAAAACCGGCAGATGAAGTTATTGATTTGAGTGTTTTAATCAGAGATTTTATGTTCGGAACAGAATTATCAAAAATAATTACATCGGGCATTTCGGCATCAACAAGTTCCGGTATGTGATTTTCGTCATACGATGTCATAAATTCATATGGCCGTTTGCTGAATATTTCGGTGTATTGTTTAATTTTATCCTGGCTGTTGGATATAAATAAAATTTTCCCCATAATATATTATATTATCAGGATTTTTTTCTTTTGCCAAATAAGTTAAATTTGTTACGATTCGCAAATTTGTTGAATTTCAGCTGAAATTTTTACCTGTCGATATAAATTAATAAAAGGTTATCGTGTGTGTTAATAATAGATGTGTGCAATTGAATTTGAAAAATTATTTGTGCTACAATCATTAGAGAGGTTTAGTAATGAAAATAGCTCTGATAAATCACGGTTGTGCAAAAAATTTGGTAGACAGCGAGCTTATGCTTGGACTTTTGGCTGCAAAAGGGCATGAGATTACGCTTGATGAAAACGATGCGCAGATAGTTATTATAAATACGTGTTCGTTTATTCATGATGCGGAAAAAGAGTCTGTGCAGTCGATTTTGTTGATGGTTGAAAAAGGGAAAAAAGTCATTGTAACCGGTTGTCTGCCTCAAAAATATAACGATGAATTGAAAGATGCAATACCGGAAATCTGTGCTATGGTCGGGACATCAAATATCAGAGAAATTGTCGGAATTGTTGACAAGGTTGCTGATGAGGCTAATGAGGAATATATTTCCTGTGTTTCCGAAAAACCCGAGTATGTTTATCCCGAAAACGTTGAGCGTCAGCAGATTACAGTTGGCGCAAGTTCTTACGTAAAAATTGCCGACGGGTGTAATTATCATTGCGGATATTGTATTATTCCGAATTTGCGTGGGAATTATCATTCAAGGCCGATTGAAAATATTGTGGATGAAGTTAAAAATCTTGCTGCTAAAGGTGTTGCAGAGGTGGTTTTAATTGCTCAGGATACTACAAGTTACGGTATTGATTTGTATAAAAAACAAATGCTGCCTAAATTATTGAAAGAGCTTAATAAAATAGAAAATCTATCGTGGATAAGGATTATGTATGCATATCCTTCGCAGATGACTGATGAATTGATTGATACTATCGCAAAGTGTGAAAAAGTGGTTAAATATATTGATCTGCCGCTTCAGCATTCCGATAGGACAATACTTGAAAATATGCGACGTCCGGCTTTCGATTATGAAGAATTGATTAATAAAATAAGAGAAAGAATTCCTGGTGTCGCTATAAGGACAGCCTTTATTGTCGGGTATCCAGGTGAAACCGATGAACAGTTTGAACATTTGTATGAATTTGTGAAAAAAATGCGCTTTGATAAGATGGGCGTTTTTGAATATTCACGTGAAAAAAATACTGCATCTTATGAAATGAGCGATCAGGTTCCTTCAAAAATTAAGCATGAACGTTACAAAAAATTAATGGCGCTTCAGCAGGAAATCTCTTATGAAATTAATCAGTCTTATATCGGCCAAACGGTCCCCTGTATTGTGGAAAGCTTTACGGACGAAGGTATTGTGATTTTACGTTCCGAATATGACGCGCCGGAAATTGATGGACTTGTTTATGTCAAGTCAGAAAGACCGGTTGTGCCCGGTGATATTGAAAATGTGAAAATTGAAAAAGCGGATGAATATGACCTTTTTGGAAAATTTGTTGTATAATTGATTCAGAAAATAAATTTTTAGGAAGATTTTATGGAATATATTGAGAATAAGCAGGTAGAAGAAGAACAAACACGCGGTATTTTTCAGGATATGGTAAAATACGCTCCGTCAAAAATTGTGGGCATGATAGGCAATGCTTTGATTGTTCCGGTTTATACGAGTCTTTTGCCTCCGGATCAGTACGGACTTTATTCAATTTCTATAGCTTTATTATCATTTTTATGTATTATTTTTTCGGATTGGGTAGGCCTTTCCGGATTAAGATTTTTCAGACATCACCAGATTATGAAAGATATGCCCAAATATATGACAACACTTGTTTTTATGCTGATATTTAATATCTCGTTAATGTTTCTGGTGTCGTATATTTTTAGAGAAAATTTTTATTCGTTTTTTCATATTTCGGTAAAATATTTTCTTGCAATTTTACTTTTAATTATTCCTGTTGCGGTAAGGGCGTTGTTATTTCAGCTTATCAGAGCACAGCTTAAGTCAATGTCTTTTACTTTTTCGACCATATTGAATCAGTTTTTGACAATAGGACTTTCCGTGTTTTTTGTAAAGTTTTTCAATATGGGTGCGATGGGAATGCTTCTTGGCATGGGGGTGTCAATATCGTTAATTGATTTGCTTTTGATATATCAGAGTAATATTGTAAAATGGTTTAAGCTGCAAAAGATTGAGTGGACATTTTTAATTCCGATTTTCAAATACGGAGTGCCTATTGCGGCAACTTCTTTGAGTGCTTGGATAATTAATCAGAGTAATAAGTTTATCATGAATAGTATAAAAGGCTTTTCAGAGGCCGGAATTGTCGGGGTCGGATACGGACTTACATTGCCTTTATTGCTTACAATATTTGCAATTATTACGGTTGCGGCAATCCCGAGAATAATAAACATGTATGAAGAAAAAATTGATGTAAGACCGATTATATCACGTTTTTGCGGCTATTATATTTTGATTTCGCTGCCTGTAATAACGTTGATGTCTTTGTATTGCGTCGAATATGTTCAAATATTCGCGAATGAACAGTTTCAAGCTGCGTTTAAGCTTATTCCTTATTTTGCGTTCGGTACGTTTTTCCTCGCGTTGACGGATTATACGACTTTGCAGTACCATTTGGCAAATAAAACTTATATTGAATTTATCATCAAGCTGATATCCGGAATTGTTGGTGTGGTTTTGAATATAATTTTAATTCCGCAATACGGTTTGGTTGGGGTCGGAATTGCAACGTTTGCCGCGAATTTGTTGTATTTTATTCTCTCTGTCATAATCGTATTGCCGGATTTGCGATTAAAATTTCCGTTTAAAACTGTTTTTAAGATGTTTTTGGCGGCGATACCGACCGGCGGATTGTATTATTCATTTTTAGTCTTTGATGTTAATAATGCGATTGTTGAAATGTCGGTTTTACTTATATTATTTTATTGTTTTTACTGGTTTTTCAGCATTTTTTCGTTAAAATTTGCAAAATAATAGTTAAGAAGTGTTAATATTTTGTAATAAATACGCAATATTTTTTATGTTTTGTCGTTAATGTATATATGAAGTATATGACATGATGTGCTAAATTTGCTTAAAAAAACGTAATAATACGGGATTTTAAGCCATGCTCTTGATACAATGAAGTGTATGAATAGCGAAAAAAAATTGAAAGGACAAGCTGATATGAAACTTGACACGATGAAACGACAAAGAAGAGTAATTGCGTCCTTGCTGACAACATTTTTCCTGATGCAGCAGTCAATGGTAATTCCTGCGATGGCAACGGAAATTGGCGGCGGTAATCTGCCGGGCGGCTGGGTTCAAGGTAATGACGGCGTGTATAATATTGCTCCGACTTTAATTCAAGGTGATGTTGGTTTCAGACAATATGAAAAATTTAATTTAAGTCAGGGTGATATTGCAAATTTGCTTTTTAATAAAGGCATCAGGAATATTGAAACATTCGTAAACCTTGTAGACAGCCAGATTAATATTAACGGTATTGTTAATTCAATGAGAGGCAATAATTTCTACAATGGTAAAGCTGTTTTTGTATCACCTAACGGCATGGTTGTCGGTGCCAGTGGTGTTTTGAATGTCGGTTCATTATCTGTATTGACTCCTAATCAGAGTGATTTTGACAGGTTAAAAGCAAGTCCGAGTATAGTAGGTCTTGACAGTATCCAAAACAGTCAAGGTAACGGCGTTGTCCAGATAAACGGTAAAGTATTCACTCAAGAAGGCGCAGAAATACAGGCGGCTTCTGTTGCGGTTGGTCAAAATGCCGGTATTATGAGCGGTCTTAATAATATGACACAATTAACATCCGCCGAGCAGGCAAATGTTTTGTTCAATCAGCTGGTAAATACAAATAATATTACATCGGGTTCTCAGCTTGCAAATGAAAATGGCAGAATTGTGATTAAAGCATACGGTGGAAAGAATGTTGTTGCAAGCGGGTTAAAAAATTCCGGCATTAGTTCGGCAGGAGGTTTGAAAGTTCCGGGTATTAGTGCTGCAGGAAGTTCAAACAATTCCGGAGTCACTATTGCAGGCAGCCTGAAAAGTTCAGGTGATATTACGATTGATAACACAGGCATGGATGGTGTAAAAATCGCGAGTGCCGGTGATATTTCGGGTAATGGTCTTGTAAGTATTACGAATACCGGCTCCGGCGGTACTACAATTCAAGGTACAGTAGCCGGCAGAGGAGTAAATATTAATAACAGCAATTCCGATATTGTAATTGGTGACAGCAAAAATAATGATTATGTAACATCTTATGGTGATTTAAATATTAACCTTGAAAACGGCAGTTTATTGAATTCAGGCACAAATAAAACTCATCTGGTTACAAATAACGGCGGGAATTTGAATATTAATGTACAGGGCGGTTCTATCGGAAACGGAAGTGCCGTTGGTCTTGCTTGTGAAGGCGGTGAATGTGTCGGTGTAGGCCCTGATGCGCGTGATTTAACGGAATCTATTAACACCAGAATTTCCGGCAAAATTGATGCGCAGGCTACTTCAGATATTAATTTGGCAAGTCTTGATGCTGATATGCAGGTCGGTCAGATTACCTCAACCGGCGGAAGAGTTGTTCTTCTTGCTGATTCGTCTGTAAAAGGACAAACTCCGTATTCGATTGTTAATGCAAACGGAAATCAAAATCAGGTTAATGTTTCCGGTAAAGGCGTTTCTTTAATCGCGAGCGGCGGTATTGGCGAAAATAATAACGAATTGGTAATTGAACAGACTGATCCGAAAAATTACGGTGTTGATATGCTTGCTAAAACAGGCAATATCAATATAAATGCACTTGGTAATGAAATGCAAATTTGTACAATTATTTCAAAACAGGGCAGTGTTGATATTCAATTTACGGGTAATGTTCATATCAATGAAATTACAGCTGCAAAAACTATAAAACTGGTAACTCAGGGTAAAACATTAACTATCGATAATCTTGGTACAGTGCCTAACACTCCTCAGGATTACTATGGCGCAAATAATAATATTGCGCCGGAAGAAGTTGTGTTAAAGGCTTTGGATATAAATCCTGATACAAGAATTGATCAGGATAGAGCCCAGAGTGTTGTAACGGTTATCAACGGCAGAGTTCAAGGAGACGATAATCCGAATACGGATGAAATAACTATTGTTGCCGATGATATTTATATTGACGGAAAACATTTTATTAATGACGATGAAAATACTGTCACTATAAGAGGCGAAGAATATATACAATTTGCCGTAGAAGACGATGACAGAACAAATCCTGTTCAGGGAACTGATGATAACGAGGTTACTATCGGTACAAGACCTGTAAGACCGGAAGATGTTCTGGAAATTGAACATGATGAAGATGAAAGAAATTACTATTATGAAGATGAATTGCCGTTAGATACTGATAGCGATTCCGACAGCGATTCAGACAGTGACTCAGACGCAGACAGCGACTCAGATAGCGACGCTGATTCGGACAGTGATTCAGATGCAGACAGCGACTCAGATAGCGACGCTGATTCGGACAGTGATTCAGATGCTGACAGTGACTCAGATAGTGACGCTGATTCCGATAGTGATTCAGATGCAGACAGCGACTCAGATAGCGACGCTGATTCCGACAGTGATTCAGATGCTGACAGTGACTCAGATAGCGACGCTGATTCCGACAGTGATTCAGATGCTGATGCTGATTCAGATAGCGACGCTGATTCCGACAGTGATTCAGATGCTGATGCTGATTCAGATAGCGACGCGGACAGCGATTCGGATGCTGATTCAGACAGTGACTCAGATAGTGACTCAGATAGTGATGCTGATTCGGATTCGGATACAGACTCCGATACAGATACTGATTCAGACACGGATACCGACACAGATACTGACACGGATACCGATACAGATGATGACCCATCTTATGACAGAGATTCCGGCAAAGAAACTTATATTCAGCGTAATATAATTGATGATACAGTGCCGTCAATCGATAAACGTCAGTATATGAGGTTTGAAGTTTCAGGCAATCGTAATCCGGTAGAATTACAGCAAAACGCTCAAATAGATTCGCTTTTAGATATATCAAGAGGCGGTATAGCTGTAAGACACCACAAACAGCTCAAAGTCGGTGATGTTGTTCCGGTACAAATATCATACGGTGATTTAGATATAAGTGCTGATGTAAAAATCGTAACAGCAACTGATGTCAGGGCAGGTGCGGAATTCGTTAACCTTGACAGAGCAACTGCAAATAAACTGCTTTATATGAATATATTACTGGAAGAAGCAAATAATATTACGATGAAGTAGTGATAAATAAGCTCAAAAAAATACCGGCTTTAGCCGGTATTTTTTTATGCATAATACGCTTGATAAGAATGTATTTTTCTGTTATTGAGCATTTTTTCCAATTGGGCGTCTATCTGATACGGGCTCGACGAATAACTAACATTTGAATTACCGTACATGCTCTGGAATTGACCCACCATAGAGCCGGCCATTTGCAGACTGCTTGCAATTTTTTGTGCATAAACCATGCCCTTGCCATTTTGGGCGGTTTTTACAGCTTGTGAAGCAATTTCAGCAGCATTTTCAGCCATACGCTGTGCAGCCTTTTGCGCGGAGTTTGTAATAGCGGAATTTGCACCTGTTTGTGTTGCTTGTTTCAAACCTCTCTTAATCGCTCGTCTGCTCATATCGTCCGTAATACTGCTTGTAAACGCGGTTTGTGCTTGTCCGACTGTTTGTTGGGCTGCCTGCATGCCGCCTTCGCCTTGTTTTATTGCGTTTGTTACAAAGCTGTTGTCGCCTTTTATATTAGCTTTCATATCAGCCATCGACTTGCCGGCCATTGAACCTGCTGTTTCGTTTTGAGCTATTTGTTTGATTTGTTTGTTAGAAAGGCCAGCCTCTTTAAGCCCTTGTCCCATATCGCCTTTGACAAGTTGTTTGGCTGCTTGGGCTTCAAGACCTTTTTGCATAGCCTGTGTGGCTTGTTCTTTTATACCTTCAAATCCCGACATCATCTCCTGTGTACCTTTGACGGCGGATGCACCTGTCATTATAGCTGATGCCGCATTTGTCAGTGCACCTGCGAGATCACCGTTTGCGGCTGAGCATGCCGATTTTGTAATTGATGCGGCTGTTGACCCGTATGTGCCGATGGTTTCAACTGTTTTGCCTGTTGTTTCAACCGGAACACTGGCTGTTACGAGCGCTGCACCAACTCCTGCTCCGTAGCCGGTGCCCATAAGCGCCTGTCCGAGTGCACGCATACCTTTGCCTATCAATTGTACGCCTTGTCCGCCCATTGTCGTGTATTGGGAAATCTCACCGACTTTGTTTGCGACATTCATAACCTTATCTGCCGTTGTTTGGTTACCTTCGAGAGTTTTTTGGGTTTTTGCAACTGTTTTTTGATAATTTTTGCTTATACGGTTCATTGTGCGTATAGCTTTATTATTTGTTGTGTATAATTTTGTTATTTTACTGCTGTAACCGCCGATTCTTCCGGCTCTGGCTCCTAATTGTGAAGTCAGTGTGGTAATTTTTTGGTCTGTTGAATCCAAAAGGCCGCCTGAGCTGCTTTGTGAGGAGGTTAGGCTTTCAATTTCGGAAGCAAGAGATGTCATTGCCAGATTTTCGGCTTCAATATTTTCCGCCATTTTTTGTATTTCTTTGTTGTTCTGCTCTACCAGACGTTGATTGCTTTTTAGCGTTTTTTGCATTTCTTTTTCTTCACTTTTGGTAGATTTTGCAGTTTTTTGACTGTCTTTTGCAATGGCGTTGATTTCTTTTGCGTCGGCTTGCGTTTGTACTGTGCCGGTTTTAGTGCTTGAAGTCCCAGAAAGCGCGCTTTGAGCTGCGGCTTTACCCGATGATACAGAGTATTCCTGATTTTCTGATTCAGAGCTTAAAGAGAAATGATTTTTGCGTTGAGAGCTTACAGTAGAGCTTGTTTCCCCTGATTTTTTCATGTTAAAGATAGAACCGTTTTTGGTCATATTGATGTCTTGTGCAGACGCTTGAATTGCCGCACCGCTGTTGCGCTGCGACATTATACGCTGCAAGTCAGCTCTATTAAGCTGTCCAAGACCGTTTATGCCCATAGTTCTCTCTTTTGATAAGCTCTCTTAAATATATAAAAACATCCGCTGTGTCTTAATTTCAGCATGTTTATAGCTTGTAACAATTCTTAATGTTGTTATAAATTTGCCTTTAATTTTTATTTCTGGTAATATTAATTTATCAACAAAGGGATTTTAAGAAGGAGAATTATTTATGAAATTAATGGAAGGCAAAAAAGGTCTTATTTTTGGAGTTTCAAACACACACGGTATAGCATATGCTATTGCACGTCAGCTTTTTGAAGCGGGTGCGGATATTGCATTTACCTATGCCGGCGAAGTTATGGAAAAACGTGTAAGACCGCTTGCGGAAGAAATGAATGCAAAAATTATCATGAGCTGTGATGTTACAAAAGAAGATGAAATTAAAGCTGTTGTTGCTGAATGCGAAAGAGTATACGGTAAATTGGATTTTGTAGTTCATGCTGTTGCTTTTGCCGCAAAAGAAGATTTGCAGGGCAGATTTATTGACACATCACATGACGGCTGGAATTTAGCAATGGGCGTAAGCGCTTATTCATTGGTTTCAATTTGTAGAAATGTTGAGCATATTATGAATGAAGGCGGTTCAATATTTGCATTGACATATTTGGGTTCTGAATATGTTGTTGCAAACTACAACGTTATGGGTGTTGCAAAAGCAGCGCTTGAATCTTCAATGCGATATCTTGCAGCTGATTTGGGTAAAAAAGGTGTCAGAGTTAACTGTATTTCCGCAGGTGCAGTTAAAACGCTTGCTGCAAAAGGTATTTCAGGTTTTGATAAAATGCTTAAAGCAGCTATTGCTAAATCTCCGCTCAATCGTAACGTTGCGTTGGAAGATGTCGGCAAAGCAGGTTTGTATCTGGCATCAGACCTATCAACAGGTACTACAGGTCAAATCCTTTATGTAGATTGCGGATGTCATGCTGTCTATGCATCGCTTGAAGAGATGGAAATTATCGCGAAATCTTTAATCAATGCGTAAAAATTTTAACTAAAAAGCCCGCTTTGGCGGGCTTTTTTTTGATTATAAAACAGAGTTGTTATAGCGATAGTTCATATATTAACGAGTTATGGCAAGCGGTAAATTATGATTTCTTAACAATCCTGTTGACAGAAAAGTGTTTTTAATGTAAATTAACTATACAGCCGCAGACAGTCGGTAGACGTAATGTCTTTAAAATTTGCCGGCCGAGGTTACATAAAGTCGAAATATAAATATTTTAAACTTGTGTAAGATTTTGCGGTTGTCCATATGTGCAAAATCTTTTTTGTATTTATGGCAGGTCGATAAAAATAAAGGAGCGAAAAATGGCAACAAAAGCATTTAAAGCAGAAAAAATTGATGCGTTAAAATCAAAGATTGAAAAAGCCCAAGTAGCTATTGTTACTGAGTATAAAGGTTATACCGTAGAAGAAATTACAAATTTAAGACGTGCTTTGCAAAAAGACGGCGGTGATTATACGGTTGTTAAAAATACTCTTGCAAAAATCGCTGTTAAAGATACTCCGTATGAAATCCTTACGGAAAAATTAACCGGCCCGATTGCACTCGCATTCGGATACAAAGACCCCGTAAGCCCTGCAAAAGCAGTATCTAAATTTATTAAAGATACTAAAAAAGGCGTAATTATCGGTGCGGCTTTGGACGGAAAACTCTTGACAGAAGATGAAACAAAAGCATTGGCAAATCTTCCTTCAAAAGAAGAACTTTACGCAAAAATGCTTGGTTGTGTCAACTCACCTGCTACAGGTATTGTTGGTTCAATCAATGCAGTTATGGCTCAGCTTACAAGAGCTATGGCAGCTGTCAGAGATCAAAAGGCAGCATAATTTTAGTAGAACTTAAAAATTAACATAAAGGAGAAAAAAATGAGTGTAGAATCAATTTTGGAATCAATTGAAAAATTAACATTATTAGAAGCAGCTGAATTAGTAAAAGCTATGGAAGAAAAATTTGGTGTATCAGCAGCAGCTCCTGTTGCAGTTGCTGCAGCAGCTCCGGCAGCAGCAGCCGGCGAAGCTGCAGGTGCTGAAGAAGCATCTGAAGTTACTGTTGTTTTAGCAGCAGCAGGCGCTAACAAAATCGCTGTATTGAAAGAAGTTCGTGCTATCACAGGTCTTGGCTTAAAAGAAGCTAAAGATTTGGTTGACGCTGCTCCGAAACCGATTAAAGAAAATGTTAAAAAAGAAGATGCTGAAGCTATCAAAAAACAACTTGAAGCTGCAGGCGCTACTGTTGAAATTAAGTAGTTTTTTCTTCATCTTTGCGAAAAAAGAGGTTCTTCGGGGCCTCTTTTTTGTTGCGTTTTTTATTGAAATTTGTTATTATAAATTTATGGAGGATTGTATGAAAAAAGTTTTTATTATAACAGGTCTTATGGCTTTGGGTGTGGCTGCCGTGTATGCAGCAGATACGGTTAAATATTCGGGGGTGTTTATAAATAAATTTTATCACTGCCTGCCGACAAATCAATCTCTTACTTTGACTGACGGTGAAGGTATTGAATACACTCTCACACGATCTTTGCACGGCTGGAAAAATAAACAGTGTATTTATAGAGAAACTGTGACAAAAGGTGAGGAAAAAACATCTTATAATTGCGGTTTTTATCGTGAGCAGGTAAATGAGATTGTTTCTGCTATGAGAGAAGATCCTAACGGTGAGTCCACTGCAGAAACGACATGGAGCAGATTCAAAAATAATCCTGGTGTTTGTATTCAACCGGCAGCGGAAGAAGAATAACAAAATTTGTTGTATTCACAAAATTGGCACCTTTTATGATTTTCGGGGAATATTTTTTCGTCCGTAATTTGTGTACAAATTTTTATGAGTTCATTTGTGTATTGATTTTTTTGTTCTTCATTAAATTCGATTTTATGGTTAAGGCTGTTTTTTAAGTCTATATATACAAATGTAAGATTATTATTTTTTAAAAATTCCGAAACAGCTAAGAGATATACCATTGTCTGGTAATCAGTTTCCGGATTTTCGGGAACTGAACCTGTTTTGTAATCAAGTATATAATGGCGGTTTCCGTCTTTCATAAGAGCATCAATTCTGCCGCCTGCCCAGAAATCCCCGATTTTGCAGGTTAGAGTGTATTCCGAATTTACATAAGTCTTTTGAAAATATTCATTTGATTTCAGTTTATTCCATAGGGCATTTTCATCATGTGTCAAAATCTTTTCAAATTTTGTTATATCTTCACCTCGCAAATAGTAATTTGCAAGTGCATGAATTTTTTTACCTTTTTCAAACGGTGTTGATTTTTGCGGAGGTGAAATTTTTTCAATGTATTTGTAGTAATATTTTCTTGGACATTCTTTGAATGTTTTCAGCATATGCGGAGAAAAATTATTCATCTTTTGATCCTTCAAGTAATTCATTAAATATTAAACTGGGTGTTTGATCTATTGTTTTTCCGAAAGATATTGATTTTCGGCTCGCAGTGATAAACAATTCTTTTTTTGCTCTGGTTATCGCAACATAAAGCAGCCTCAAATTTTCGGACAAAAGTTCTTTTTTTAGTTCAAATTCGGTTTTTTGTTTGTAGTTAGGATTTAAGCATCGAATATTTTCCATAAAGTCCGAAGATTTTAATTTTATCTCATTTATATCAAGAGTAAGATTTTTTTCGGCCATTTCTGGCAAAAATACAACGTCAAATTCATCGCCTTTGGATTTGTGAAGTGTCATAATTTGAACTTTTCCTTCTAAAAATTCGCGGTTGCTCTCGTCTTCTTCAGAAAAAAATTTAAATCCGCTTAATGACGGCTTTTTCGCAAGCTCACCGAGTCTTTCGGTTACATAAGTTAAATTGTTATTTGTTGAACTTAATCGTTTGATTAGTGTTGAAATTAAATATACATTTGATTTTTCAATTTCACTTGAAAAATGTGTCAGTCCTATTTTTATTGCGAGTTCTTCCGCAGGAAGATGCGGCATTGAAAGCCAGTAATTTAAATCCCAGTGAAATTGAACAAGTTCCGGCTTTTCTATATCGTCGCAATTCATTTGGATGAAAGAGTCCTCAAAATTTCTTATATCCGTACCGAGTCGGGGTTTATAAAAACCCATTTCTGCCAAAATTTCATAATTGTCGGCTATTATGCCGTTGTCAAAAGGATTTAAAATCATTTTTAAAATCGCAAAAATAGTTTTGAAAATGGATTTTTGCTCCAGACTTTCGCTTCTTGTAATGCTTTTTAGCCCGCTGTCATTGATAAAGTTCAGCCATTGCGCCACTTGAAAATTATTTCTCAAAAGTATCCCGACTGTTGCCTTAGGGTTAGATTTAAATCTGTTTTTAATATTTTTCAGGATATAATTTTTTTCTTCAAGGGGGGCGGGAAAAATTCTTGCAGTTACTGCATTTTCTTGTACTGGATTTTTGCCTTCTACAGGCTGCATAAAAATTTTGTAAAAGGCATTTTGGGTTTCGGGCTTTTTATCTGCAAACTTCACAAGATTATTCGCAAGAGTCCAGACATCTTTTGTGCATCTTTGTGAACAGTTCATGCTTATATCAGTGCTTGCTGCTATAAATTTTCTGAATCCTTCAACGTCAGCGTTTGAAAAAGTTGTTGTAATTGCCTGATTAATGTCCCCGCAGCGGATAAGATTTTTATGTTTTCCGCTTAAAAGGCCGATTAATTCCTGCTGAATTCCTGATGAATCCTGTGCTTCGTCTTCTATTATATAATGGCAGATGTTTTGATAGTGTTCCAAAATGTCAGGATTATTTCTCAAAAGTTCAACAGAAGATATAAGCATGTCATCGTAATCAATAAGATTTTGGGCATTGAGCGTTTCTTGATAATTCTTAAAAAATTCACTGAATTTTTTAACCTTGTTGTCGGTCAAATTTGACGTCAAAACTCCTTTTGAAAGTTTAAACACCGATACTGCGCGGTCAAATTCGTCCGTTTCGATTTTTTTTAGTTTAAGCTGTTCGGACAAAATTCGTATAATCCTTGTTCGCTGTGTGTCATCGCAAATTTCAAAATCAGGATTCAAGCCCAGACGTTCAAAATTGCCGTTTTCTTTTAATATTCTTAATGCCAGCCCGTGAATTGTGCTGATATTCGGTAATTGTCCGGAATTTTGCCGGATATTTTTAATCCTTTCGCGGAAATTTCTTGCGGCTGATTCCATATATGTTAAGACAAAAATATTTTCAGGATTTATGCCGTTATCTAGAAGTTTCAGGATTAATGCAAGCAAAATGGTTGTTTTTCCGGCTCCCGGGACTGCAGATATTGCCATTTGTCCTGATTTATAATCCAGAACGGGTGCTTGATCGGGGCGTGGAGTAATCGGTTTTACGTCCGCAGAGGCGGTGCTTTCCTGTTCAAAATTAATATAATTTTCTATGCCGCCGAAATTTTCAACACCGTTTCCGTCAAAAAGACTTGAATATGCAAAAATGCCGTCATTTGCACAGAGTGTTAATTTACGCAGAATTCTGGCGGTTTTATCACGGCTTAAATTTATATTGTCTTCAATCGTGTAGGTGTCTTTTTCCCAGCCTTTTTGAAATACCCATGCATTATATAAAGGGCCGGTATCGCTTTTTATCCATTCATCACTTGAAATGTCCAGCCAAATTTGGTATCTGGTTCGGATTTGGTTGTCAATAATTTTTTGCGGAGTTGCTATCACAAGATCTGACTCTTTTATCTCCAGCGCAGAATATGGGTTTTCTGAAATTACGGAATTTTCTATCTGGGTTATTATGTCAATTTTTCTGGTTTCAAAATCTTCGCCGAATATATTTTCAAAATCTCTTAATTGCTTGATGAAAAAATTGAATTTGTTTATCTCATCAGGATTTATTGTGGTGAATTCTATTATGTCGTTGTATATTTCGCAAATCTGTTCAGATAATTTTATGTTGCTTTTTGACAGTTTTTCAATTAAAATTAACAATTTTTTGTATTTTTTGTCAAAAATTTCATCATTAAATTCGTGGTATGAAAGAATTTTTTCATTGTCAAATCCTCTTAAAATTTCGCGGCAGTATTTGATTGGAATGTTCAAAAATTCTGAAAGTATTACTCTTATGTCGAATTCGGTTAATTTTTCTTTCAAAGGCGTATTGAGTTTTAAAATGGTCAAACAAGCCTGTACAAGTCGGTTTTGTATAAGTTTTTCGCTGCCGGATAGAAACATAAGGTCAGTTTTTAAATTTTCTTTCAACGAGAATTTAAGCATATCGTCGATTACCGGCGTAATAACTGAAATTTCGCACGGTTTAATGTTTAATTTTTGTAATTCTTCAATTTTTTGGATTGCAAGATCAATCATACTGGCGCGTTTGGATGGTGATTTAACAGAAAAATGTTTCAGTTTTTGAGTTTTGTCATTTACAACATTATCAAAAATAGTTTCAGCATCATTATAAAGCGGGGTTGCGGGCTGAACAGGAATTGCTTTTTGATTAAATAATTCTTCGAATCCCCAGACAGCGTTTTTGTCGGCACTTAAATAACCGCTGCGGCTCGCACCGAGTTTGTCAAAAGCTATAAAAACGTCTTTTAATTGAGGTTTTAGATAGGTTATAAAATCATAACACACAGGTGTAATTTCATCACCGTCATCTATAATCAAGTATTCAATATTTTTGAAATAGTTTGTATTTTTATAAACAAAGTTGAAAACAAGAGTTTGCCTAAGATAATCAAAATCTCTGAGAGCAAGTGTTTTGGAGAGTAATTTTTTTAATGCGATTCTGGCATCCTCCGCAAATGTTTCCCCCAAAATTTTTGAGCGTTCTTCAATTTCCATATCGGAAAGATTGTTCAAAACTATTAAGGAATAGCGTCTGAAAAGTTGGTTAAGCAGTGATTTTTTTGAGTTGTAACCTTTGAAAGGCACTTCTTTTAAAATATCTTTTAATATAAATTGAGAAATTTCCAGGCCTGCAAGATTTGGTAAAATAACAGGATTGTCAAATTTATTCCGGCTTTCCAAAAAAGCCCAGTTGTCCGAAACCGTGTTATAAACCATGCCGAAAAATGAATAAACTTGCAATTTTTCAACAGCGTTTAGGGTTAATTTTGCAAGGGTTTTTTCTATAAAATTATTTTTTAAAGTTGAATTTTGGACAAGAACAAGAATTTTTGAGGCATCGACGCCGGAATTCAAAAGTTCAGCGTATTTTGAAATCAGCATATTTGTTTTTTCGGAACTTATTGAACCTTCAATTATCAAAATCAATACCCCCTATAATGTATTTTATCATAAAATTATTCCAAAAAACTAATGCCGTTACACTATTGCATTTTATTATAAATTATTTTATTATTATCGTATAGATAAGAAACAGCATGTTAATAATGGAGGTAAAAAATGCAACAATTACAAGAACAAATCGGATTTTCAGCAGGACAAATCTATGATTATTTAAACAACAACGGCGAATCATCTTTCGCTAAAATGAAAAAAGAATTAGACCTTAAAGGAAACTTCGCTGACTTAGGTCTTGGCTGGTTAGCAAGAGAAGACAAAGTTGAAATTTCTAAAAAAGGTACTTCAGTTAACGTTAGACTTAAATAGTTAACTAAAAGATTAATAACAAAAAGAGGCATTATATTGTGCCTCTTTTTTATGTAAAAATGAAGTCGGATTTACTAATCCGGCAGAAATTTTTATATGTTTGTGATATCCTAAAATTACGGGATATAAATAAGAAGGACTAAACATGTTAGACACAAAAGTTAAAATAGAAGATTTACCTACAGTTTATGACGCGAAAACAACTGAAGAAGAAATATACAAGTTCTGGGAAGAAAATGAAATGTTTAAGGCTGATGCTAAAAGCAAAAAGCCGCCTTATTCCATAGTAATTCCTCCGCCTAATGTAACCGGCGTGCTGCATATGGGTCACGCATTAGACGAAACTTTGCAGGATATTTTAATTCGTTATCACAGAATGAGCGGTTATGAAGCTTTATGGGTTCCGGGTACTGATCATGCCGGTATTGCAACCCAAAATGTGGTTGAAAAGAATCTCCGTGAAAAAGGTCTGACACGTCAGGATTTGGGTAGAAAAAAATTTCTTGAAGAAACATGGACTTGGGCAAACAAGCATAAATCCGCCATTCTTGACCAGTGCAAGCGGCTCGGCGCATCTTTTGACCGCTCAAGAGAAAGATTTACCTTTGATAAAGGCTGTTCAGATGCCGTAAAAGAGGTTTTTGTAAAACTTTTTGAAAAAGGCTTAATCTATAAAGGCGCATATATTGTAAATTGGTGCCCTCGCTGCCAGTCAGCGATTTCCGATGTCGAAACCGAATATGAAACTGAGCAGGGGCATTTGTGGGAAATTTCTTATCCTTTGAAAGGTGAATCCGGTGCCATAATTGTTGCAACAACCCGTCCTGAAACAATGTTCGGTGATGTGGCAATTGCTGTTCACCCAAGTGATCATAAATATTCCGAACTTATCGGAAAAACAGTCGTAATTCCGCTTTCAGGCAGAGAAATTCCGATTATTGCGGATGAATACGTTGATAAAAATTTCGGGACAGGCGCTGTTAAAATTACGCCTGCACATGATCCTAATGACTTTGAAGTCGGAAAACGTCACGGATTTAAGCCGATATGGGTTATTGACGGCGAAGGCAAAATGAAAGCTTGCGGTGAAGTTCCGCCTGAATTTCACGGACTTGACCGATATGAAGCGCGTGAAAAAATGATCGGCATGCTGTCTTATAACAATTTTTTACTCAGAACTCGTGATCATGAGCATAATGTCGGTAAATGCCAGCGCTGTAATACCACTATTGAACCGCTTTTATCAGAACAGTGGTTTGTAAAAATGGAACCGCTTGCAAAAGAAGCTATTGCAGCGGTTAAAGACGGCAGAATTAAGTTTATTCCTGAACGCTGGGAAAAAAATTATCTTGGCTGGATGGAAAATATCCGTGACTGGTGTATTTCCCGTCAATTGTGGTGGGGGCATCAAATTCCGGCATATTATCATAACGAAACCGGCGAAATGGTTGTCGCAAAAGAAAATCCCGATCCTGAACATTATACTCAAGACAGCGATGTTTTGGATACCTGGTTTTCATCAGGTCTTTGGCCTTTTTCTACTATGGGCTGGCCGGATACAGATAGTGAAGACTTTAAAAAATTCTATCCCACAAGCGTTCTTGTTACGGGGTTTGATATAATTTTCTTCTGGGTTGCCAGAATGATTACTATGGGGCTTGAGTTTACGAAAAAGGCGCCGTTCTCAACTGTTTACATTCACGGACTTATCCGTGACGAAAAAGGCCAGAAAATGTCTAAATCTAAAGGCAATACAATTGATCCTGTTGTTATTATTGACAAATATGGCTCTGACGCCTTGAGATTTACTATGACATCTCTTTGTACATATGGCGGCCAGGATATTAAAATCAGCGACGAAAGATTTGAATACGGCAGAAATTTCGCCAACAAAATCTGGAATGCCTCAAGATTTGTGTTGATGAATTTGGAAGGCGTTGATAACAATGACATTGATTTTTCAAAATTAACTATTGCCGATAAGTGGATTTTAAATGAATTGAATAATACGGCAAAAGAATTTAACGAAAATATGAAAAATTATAGAATCGGTGAAAATGCGCATATTCTATATGATTTCTTCTGGAATAAATACTGTGACTGGTATGTCGAAATCGCTAAAATCCAGCTTCAGGATGCGGATTTGAAATTGAATACTCAAAGAGTTTTGAGATATATTCTTGATATGGCATTGAGACTTCTTCATCCGATTATGCCGCATATTACCGAAAAAGTTTGGCAGCTTATCCCTCAGGATAAACACTTTAATGCAATTATGCTTGCGGATTTCCCTGTTTATGATGGAAAACTTGAATTCCAAAAAGAATCAGAGGAGATGGAGCTTGTGTTTGAAGCCATTAAATCTCTCAGAAATGTCCGACAGAGCTTTAATATCCCTTCATCATTGAAGTTTGATATTGAAATCAGGGCGGAAAAGTCTGAAAAATCAACTTTTGAAGTTATTGAAGCTTATATCAAACGGCTGGCAAAAGTCGATAAAATTTCTTATGCGGATGACAGCAAGTTTGTGCCGAAAAAATCCGCAACAGCAGTTGTTTCGGCTTCTAAAATAATTATTCCGTTGGAAAATCTTATTGATTTTAATGAAGAAATTAAACGTCAAAAGAAAAAACTTGATAAACTCCTTGCAGAAAAAAATTCACTCTCCGGCAGAATGAATAACGAAAAATTTGCTGCAAATGCTCCGAAAGAATTAATCGAGCAGACGAAATCAAGAATTGATGAAATTATTGTTCAGGAAAATGTCATTAAAGACTTGATAAGTTCTCTTGAATCATAGAATATTTTTACAGTCCTCTTAAGTTTTGTTAAGAGGACTGATTATTTACAGCAAAAAATAATTTCTTCGGGTTTAATAAAAACAAAAGGAGAAATAAGATGACAGCAATACAAAGATTAAATTTAGCAATGCGTAATATGGCAGGTCTGAATAAATCCGATGCAAAGCTTATGCATATTACAACAGACGACAGGATAAATTCCGTTGTACCTTTGGCGCGATATAACTTGCGCACCGGTGACGGCGCAATTTTTAAATATACGTTAGGTGATAATTTTGTCAAGCTTTCCAAACTCAGAAAAATAGGGAATAAATACGTTGAATATGTTCAACAGTTTATTGGCGACCCTAAATATTTGAAGTAATGTTAAACAATATTAAAAAAACTTTACAGCTTGACAAAAATTTGTTACAATTATTAATAAGTTGAATAGTTTTATTTATACGGGGTAAAAATGGTATCAAAGGATTTAGATTTTGAAGAATTATTGAAAAAGTATGATTACAATTTTCAAAAAGGTGATTTAGTTAAAGGTATAGTCTGCGGGTTTGACAGTCAGGGGGTTATGGTCGATATCGGGGCCAAAACTATTGCTGTTGTTCCGACTCGTGAGGCTGTTGATAAAGATGAAAATATTGAAGAAAAGTTTGAAAAAGGCAAAGAATATGAATTTTTGATTATCAAAGAGGAAGATGAAGACGGCAAATTTTTGCTTTCTAAAAAGAAAGTCGATTTTGCTTATGCCTGGAAAGAGCTTGAAAAAGCAAAGGCTGCTGATGAAACTATTCTCGGTACTATTGTAAGTGTCGTAAAAGGCGGTGTACTTGTTGAGATTTCCGGCGTAAGGGGGTTTGTTCCGTCATCTCAATTGCGTGCTAAAGAAACTGATTTGGAGGTCGGAAGTAAAATCGAATTAAAGATTTTGACTTTGGATAATCAGCAAAATAACTTTATTTTATCAAATAAAAAGGTATATGATGACAGCGCAGTCGAGGCAAGAAAGAACGTATTTTCCCAAATTGAACCCGGTCAAATTGTAAAAGGTGATGTCGTAAGGATTACGGATTTTGGAGCGTTTATTGATCTGGGCGGAATCGATGGACTTTTGCCGCTTTCACAATTATCGTGGCGCTGGATTGATCATCCGACTGATATTTTAAAAGTCGGTGACAAAATTGACGTTGAAGTTATTGCAGTTGACCATGATAAACAAAGAGTTTCTTTGAGTTTGAAAAATCTCGAGCCTGATCCGTGGCTGGAAGCCGAAAAACAGATTAAAGAAGGTGACAAGGTAGAGGGTACAATTACAAGAATTAAGCATTTCGGCGCTTTTGTAGAGGTGTTCTCCGGTGTCGAAGCGCTTTTGCCGCATTCTGAGCTTGAAGAACTCCAGAATGAAACAAAAAAAATCTTTAATGTAGGCGATAAAATTCAGACATATATCTTGAAATTTAACCCGAATGATAAGCGAATTGCTTTGACGGTTAAAGAGCCTAAAGAAGAAGCTCCTTCCGATAACGAATAAATAAAACGCACCATATATAGGGTGCGTTTTATTTATTGCAAAAAACATAAAAAAATGATAAAATTTAATAAAAAATGAATAAAAAAGGAGAAAAAATGACAAATTCAAGAGTGCCGGGGAAGGACGACCCTTTTAAGCGCTCGTAGTACGGGTTTTTGGGGTACTGTTTGGGAGAAGTTACTAATTTTCAACAAGAGATAATGCAAGGCAGGCCTGCATTGATGACGGTAAATTCTGTACGGTGCTATTGGAAATTTATGACAATTGGGAATTTAAAGAGGATTATCCTCATAAGTTGTAATTTGTTTGATGTAATTTTATGCAAAAATCTCCTCTTTACGGATGATTTTTGCTGTTTTAAGCTGTATATCTATTAATATATGCCGTATAATTTTTATAGATTATATTGACATTTGCAAAATAATCATTATGAGTATACATGTAGTAAGTAGATATAGGAGGCCAAACTATGGGTATGGCAGCATCACAAGCCAGATATTTAGGCTTGACAGCCAGAAAAACAAACGTTGAATATGAAGGACAACAGGTTAACCAGGCACGTACAGCGCTTGCTAACCAGAGTGCAAATACATTTAATGAACTTTTGGCTCTGGAGGTTCCGACAGCTCCGAGTACACAGGATTATACTACTTTGCAGTATTCTTACGAAGATGGTTCATATTCCGAAGTCATTACCAGCATGACGGAATTAACTGATGATCCGAATTATAATTATCTTGTAACTCATTATCACTATTCCGATGTATTCACAGGTGTTCAAAACAACAGGCCTAACCCGCAGGTTATGCTCGGAACAGATGCTGTTCAAGGTCAAATGGCAAATGTGATTTATGATGACGTTAATAATACCTATGCGGTAGATAATCAGCCCGTTGAGGCTTATGATGCTTTAAATACCGATCAAAGAGAAATGTATGAACGAATTTGCCAGGAATATCCGGATTTGGCAGAAGTGGCTCCGAGTGATTTGTTTATTTATACTGACGCAAATGATGAAATGCATTTTACAACCAGAACTGATTTGGAAAATGCCGTTGCAAACCCGCCTGTTGCAGGTGCTGAATCAAATGAATATCATTTAACTTATGAAAAACCGACCTATGTAGGCAACTGCGAATTGCAAGCCTATAACGCTGATGATCCGGAATTAAAAGCCGCTTATGAAGAAATTTGTAAACAGTTTCCAAACTCTACTTTTGCGACTTCTCCGGAAGATGAAATTTATACCTATGAATATCAGGGCAGAACTTATTTTGCCTGTGAACAGGATTTGAGAGATGCTGCAATCAGCGTGCCTGATATTTCTAAACCTACTGAAAATCAAAATCCTTTGACTCAATACTATGCGGAAGATATTAAAACAAAAATTGAACGTCAGGAAAAAGCATTTATTGATTTTGATGAAAATGGGCGTCCGTACAGCATTAAATATGAAAATTCAACGGCCGTTCTTCCGTTGAACACTGAAACAATAACTGATGAAGATGCTTATAATGATGCAATGAATCAGTATAACTATGATATGCAAGTTTACGAAAAAGCGCTTGCCGATATCAATGCAAAAACAGAACAAATTCAGGAACAAGACAGAACGCTTGAATTGCGTTTGCGTCAGCTTGATACTGAACAAGAAGCTCTCCAAACAGAAATGGAAGCAGTTAAGAAAGTAATTGAAAAGAATATTGAATCTACATTCAAAACTTTTGAATAAAAATTAAGAGGTTAAAGATGTCTTACAAAAACGATAGTTATCTGGTAATAGCAAACAAATTCAGCTCGGCAGGAAGTGAAGCTAAAGCGCAGTTGTTTGAAACCTATGATAAATTACGGGATCTGACGGTTTCCGGAAACGGGGCCGGTACAGGTTTTGGTGCAACCGGCGGACTTTTGTATAATATAGCAAGTTTGTTTGCTCCCTCATCATTTGCAACCGTTTTTGGAGCGTCTGAATCTATGAGCGTTCCGGGAACTTCATATTATTCAAATATGGTAAATGGTTCTGCTTACGGATTAAATTCTTTATATAATTATTCCGGTTTTCCAAGCGGTGCAGCTCCTGTATCTTGGGGGCTTAGCGGGTATTCAACAGGCGCAGCTGTAGGACTTAGCGGCTGGGGTTCTATGAATGGTACAGCAACAGGTTATGCCTCAAGTATGGGCGGCCTTGCCGATGTCGCAAGTGCTGCCGCATACGGTATAGGAGGTGCAAGCGGTTTTGGCATTGGACGTAATATTGTTTTGCCTCTTGCAAGCTGTATCTCCGGTTGGGGTGGAATTATGCAGGCTGCTGCTCCTTATTTGGGTGAATACGGTCTGCCGGCTCTTGTTATGGGGAACTTGATGCAGGGTACAACTTCCGCTGCTTTGGCTGCTTATCAAAATATTACCGGTAACATTACCGCAAATGCTGATACTATTCTTTCAAATAAAGTCAGAAATATTGAAACTGTTTGCAAAATGCTTGATACTCAGGGTGATGTCGTTAAAAAGATGCTTAAAGAATCCATCGAAGGCGACAGCAAAGCTATCCAAAACTTATAATTAAAGTTTTTCGATTTTTTGCCGTATAATATCATAAGAAGGTTTTGCCTTCCATGTACTGTTTAGATTTACAATGATTAAGACATGTTACAAAGATTTACAAAACATGGCAATTATTTTTCGTAACACGTTTTTATATAGTTGTAGGTCTAAAGTGTAAAGGAGTAATATGCTTCATGAAACTTTAGAGATGAATATAAAAAGATTGATAGATTTCTTGATATATTCAAAAAACTTTCTGATAAGAAAAAATCCTTTGAAATCTTTGTCAAATTCAGTGGTAGAAGGTTTAAAAGATTTTCTGACAATGAAAAAGAAGTTGAAAATGGCGCAATACAGACTTAATTATCACCGTCATCAGCTTCAAAAAATGGAACAATTGATTGCGGAAAACAACGAACATAATTTCTTAAAAGGAAGTAAACTTAACGAAACCAGATAGAAGGAAAAAAAATGGGATTAATTAACTCAACAATCAGATTGACTATGTTATGGTCGGAAAAATTGGATTTGGAATACAAAATCCAGTTGATTACTCAATCCCAGATGAATTTATCCCAATCAGTAAGTGATTTAATGCAGGTTGGGACTGATTATACAGATCCTGATTCTCCTATGGCAAAAATACTGCAAGAGCGGCAGGCAAAGTTACAGGTGCTTGAAAAACGTCTTGTTCAGCAGATGAATCAATATAAAGCGCGGCTTGATATGGTAACAACTGAAATAGAATCCTGCGCAGCAATGAGAGATAAGAATATTCAGCTGGCGTTTAAATACTAGTTTGTACGAACAGGCTTATAATGTCGTTTAATGCCGCGTATTGTCGTTGATATTTTTGAGCTTGTTTTTCTAATATACCGATTTGTTTTTTATATTCCATAATAGAAGCCTGGCATTCGCGGGAAGAGTTGTTTAAACCTTCCTGAACCTGTTGTGCTTCTTGAAGAACACTTTTCATAGAAATCCCGAGAGCTTCCATAGTCTGTTTAATAATCACAGCGCCTGTTTGTTTTGTAACTCCTGCAGGAAGTTTACTGATAAGTTGTTTTAAAACCGCAACATTAGACGGAACTTCAAAATCATCAATTTCAGGGTGTATAAATGTTTGCGGAGGTGTATTAAGGTTAATTTTTTGAATGGCAGGCTGTTCATTAAAAGAAGAAAAATCTTCAGCTGTATCTTCTTCAAAATGGAATTCTTCTTCTGGTAAAGGAGAATTCTCAACTATTGAAGGCGCTTCTGTAGTGATTTCATCCGGTAATTCAAATGTTTCTGTTTCATTCAAAGGCGTAATTTCAACGTCGGACTGCATTTTTAAAGCTTCAACTATTTTTTTGCCTACACCTTCTGTCATTCTGTTATTAACCATAATTTCCTCTTTTCTAAACAACGTTAATTGTAATTAAAACAAAAAAATAATTCAAGAAAATTAAAAATCTGACTTAATAATACGAAATGTATTTGATAAGATTAACATTTTGTGTTATTATAAAAGCAATTTGAGGGCTGAGATGAAAGAGTATAAATTTGACAAAATTAAAGATTTAAAATACGGAGAAAATCCACATCAGGCTGCATGCCTTTATACGTGTGAAGAAATGGCTGACTATGAGGTGCTTTTTAACAATGAATTAAGTTATGACAATATTCTCAATTTGTCAGAGATTGCCGGAATTTTGAGTGAATTTTTTGATGTAAATGCCGTTGTGATAATGAAACATGCGTCGTGTTGCGGTGTTGCATTGGGCAGAACTATTGAAGAAGCTTATAATAAAGCATTTGACTGTGATCCGGTCAGTGCATTCTACGGAACCATCGGTTTTTCAAAGCCGGTTGATTATGAAACGGCAAAGCATGTAAATTCAATGGGGGTAAAAGTTGTTATGGCACCGGATTTTCATCCGAAAGCTTTAAGTTTAATGAAAGAAAATGCCGGGCTTAAAGTCGTTAAACTTAATACGCCTTTGCAAAATATGCGGAATATGTGTCTGGAAGAAATAAAAATCACGCCGTTCGGGGTTTTAATTCAGGAAAAAAATAACAGTGAACTTGACAAAGATTTATTTAAAGTAGTGACAAAAACCAAGCCGACAACCGAACAGATAGAGGATGCTATTTTCGCGTGGAAAGTAATTAAGCATACAAGTACTGATTCTGCGCTTGTGGCAAAAGATTTTGCAACGCTTGGAATTGCCAAAAATGAAACAAATTCAACCTCTGCTATTGAATCTGCTTTAAAAATTGCCTGTGACGGTTCAAAAGACGCAGTAATCGCAACTGACGGCATTATATATTCTCAAGACGCGATTTATGCGGCTGTTCAGGGACGCATAAAATTGATTATACAGCCTGGAGGCTCTAATAAGGATAAAGAAATAATAGATCTTGCGGATCGTTACGGAATTTCTATTATTATGACCGGAATAAGAAATCATAAATACTAGAGGATGTATGGAAATAAAAGCGTGGGACGATTATTTTTTGGATTTGGCAAAAACATGTGCCAGCAGGTCAAACTGTATAAGGGCGCAGGTTGGGGCTGTTATTGTCGGGGAAGATAAAAAAATCAAGGCAACCGGCTATAACGGTACTCCGTCAAAGGTTGAATCGTGTTATGAACGTGGCGAATGCTACCGGATTAAAAATAATATTCCGTCAGGCACAAGATATGAAACATGCCGTTCAATTCACGCCGAACAAAATGCCATAATTCAAGCCGGTCAGGATAGATGTAAAGATGCCACAATGTATATCTGGGGACATAATTTTATTTGTATTTTATGTAAAAGATTTATTGTGCAGTCAGGTATTAAAAATTGTGTTTTGAAAAAAGATGAAAATTCTCCGATTGTGAGAGTTTCTGTTGAAGATATAAGACGAGAGCTTAACGAACAATAGTACCGTCATTTTTAGCGTTAATGACGCATAAAATTGCCGTGCTTTTCAGTAAATTTTACGTGACACCTCAAGATAACCGGATAAATTAGAGCCAAGCTATCAGTTATAAATTTTTCTGTTCAAATCAGCTTTTCTGATGCGGATATTTTGAGGAGTAATTTCGACCAGCTCATCGTCAGAAATATATTCAAGGCATTCTTCAAGCGCCATTTGTTTGTGTGCTTGAAGGGTTACCATAACGTCAGCGGTAGCGCTGCGCATATTGGTCAATTTTTTGGTTTTACAAATATTTACGACGATATCCTGCGGCTTGTTGCATTCACCGATAATCATACCTCTGTAGACTTTTGTTTTCGGAGTTATAAAAAATACCCCTCTGTCTTCGTACTGTGCAAGCGCGTATGGGATTGCCTCACCCTGTTCGTGTGCGATAATCGAGCCGTTTCTTTGTCTCGGGATATCACCTGCATAAGGTCTGTAGTGTAAAAAAGTATGATACATAATGCCTTCGCCGCGTGTCATACGTATAAATTCGCTTCTAAATCCTATCAAACCTCTTGCGGGGATATGGAAAATCATTGTTGTTCTGCCTTTAGCGTTATTCATTTCTTTCATTTCGCCTTTGCGGGATGAAAGCCGCTCAATACAGCTTCCGGCATATGTTTCCGGTACATCAACGATTAAATTTTCATAAGGCTCGCATTTTTCTCCGTTAATTTCTTTATAAATGACTTCCGGTTTTGAGACGGCAAATTCATAACCTTCGCGGCGCATTGTTTCGATTAAAATGCCTAAATGTAATTCTCCTCTGCCGGAGACTCTGAAAACGTCGGTTGAATCTGTATCTTCAACTCTTAAGCTAACATTTTTTTCTAACTCGTTATAAAGTCGTTTTCTTAATTGTCTTGAAGTTACGAATTTACCTTCAGTTCCGGCAAACGGGCTGTCGTTAACAGAAAAATTCATCTGCAGAGTCGGTTCATCAACGTGGATTAACGGAAGCGGCTGTGGATTATTTACATCGCATATGCTTTCGCCGATTTGAATATCAGAAAATCCTGCAATGCCGACAATATCTCCTGCAAAGGCTTCTTGTATTTCGACCCTCCCCAAATCTTTGAATCCGAAAAGTTTTGAGATTTTGCCGCGTTCCTGGCTTCCGTCCGCGTGAACAACGCAAACCTGTTCCTGAGACGCAATTTTGCCGTTTGCTATACGTCCGATGACAATCCTTCCCACATATTCGTTGTAGTCCAATGACGCTGCTCTGAATTGTAAAGGCAGATTTTCGTCACCAACAGGCGGTTTTATGTTTCCCAAAATACAATCCAAAAGCGGCACCATATCTTTTCTTTCATCGTCCAAATCTTTGATTGCAAAGCCGTTTAAGCTGCTTGAAAATATAAATGGAAAATCAATCAAATCTTCGCGGTCAGTTAATTCCGTAAACAGGTCAAAAACTTTATCCAACGCTGTTAAAGGTTCCGCCGCTGGTTTGTCGATTTTATTTATGACAACAATAATTTTTAAACCCAAGTCAAGCGCTTTTGAAAGTACAAAACGAGTCTGGGGCATAGGGCCTTCTGCAGCGTCAACTATTAGCAATGCGCCGTCAACCATACCCAAAACACGTTCAACTTCTCCGCCGAAATCTGCGTGGCCGGGTGTATCAACAACATTTATTTTGCAGCCTTTATAATTAATTGAAATGTTTTTCGAAAGAATTGTAATTCCTCTTTCGCGTTCCAAATCGTTGCTGTCAAGTACACGTTCTTCAACGTGCTGGTTTTCGCGGAATACTCCGGCCTGTTTTAAAAGACAATCAACAAGGGTGGTTTTCCCGTGATCTACGTGCGCTATAATTGCAATATTTCTTATATTTTCATTCGTTGTCATAATATTATCCCTAGAGTGTATATTGTACACTTATATATTAAAACGGTAATAAAAATTTTGCAACCCATTGCCTAAGCCAGCCCTCTGCCATTGGGAAAGGGGGTGCCAAAGGCACGACAACACTCTGTCATCCTGAACTTGTTTGACTACTTTTTCCAAAATTTTTGATTTTGTGAAAAATGTCCGGTTTCCCGCAGGATCTTTGGTAAAAAGATACTAAGTTACTAAGGCAGTAAGGCACTAAGAAGATATTGTTGGGCAAGTATGCCCAACCTAGTGACTAAGTTGATTTTACTTTAAAAAATCATCCCAATATGTTTGTGAGGTATCATCCGGTGCATCAGGATTTATATTTTTCCAAGCATAATACCCGCAGCCAAATCCCAGATAGTTCGGCATATGAGCAGGTGATATAAATGAACATTTATTAATATTACCGGAATCTTTTTCAGGAGTAACTGTTCCATTTTTATATTGCGGCAGGTTGTCAAATTTTTTCCGGTTTATACGCAATATATGCAAAAGTAAGGCACAAAAGCCCGAAAATTATCCCAAAGCACATTGTAATGTGGTAAGAATTTAAAAATGCCGTCTCGTAGGGTTGTGAATGTGACAGCAAAAGTTCTCTGAATTCTTCAAACAGTGTAATCGTTACGGACACACCCAGAATATTCCCTAAATTTCTTGATAAAGCCAGAATTCCGCTTGCTATACCCAGATCTTTTTTGTGAACGCTCGTCATAATTGCGTTGTTGGAGGGTGATTGGAAAAGTCCGTTTCCGATCCCCATAATTCCTGAGGCAAAAACAATCTGCCACATTTGAGTTGATTTATCAAAAGTTGTAAAGATAATTAAAGCGATTATGTAAACAATCGGGCCAGACATAGTTAAGTATCTGGAACCGTATTTACCGGCAAGAGTTCCGCTGATCGGCGCTGCAACAGATAATGTAACCGAATACGGCAAAATTAATAAGCCGGATGTGAATGCGTCTAGTTTTAAAATTTCCATCAAATAAAACGGCAAAAGTATACTATTTGTAAACATTGCCATATAAGAAAACATTACAGCTAAGTTTCCGAATGTAAAAGGTTTTATATGAAACATGGAAAAATTAATTAAGGGATAATGAATTCTGTGATCTCTTATATAGAATAAACTCCCGAAAACAAGTGCAACAATGCCGAGAGCAACTATTTTTAAAGATGTCCAGCCCCACTTATAGCCTTCCGATATTGCCAAGAGAAGGGCCAGAAGGCTTATTGTGAAATAGATAAAACCTTTATAATCGAATTTAAAAGTTTTAACTTTTGTAACATGTGACGGCAGAATTTTCCACGCAAAATATGCCCCGAGAATTGCAACCGGAACACAGGGCAAAAAGACCGAATGCCAGTCAAACTTATTAATTAAAAGTCCGCCGACTGCAGGACCGAGCATACCGCCTATAGCAACCAGACATCCGTTCAATCCGAGTGCTTTGCCGCGTCTTGCGTTTTTAAAAATTGTCGCAATTATTGCCTGCGCATTCGAAACCATAACAGATGCCCCGAGTGCTTCCAGGCATCTTGAACAGATTAAAAAAGGGTAATTCGGAGCCGTAAAACTTAAAAAAGCTCCGAGTGCAAATATTGCGAAACCTGTTGCATAAAGTTTGTTTTTTGGGAAAATATCGCCTAATTTTCCGAAAAATGGGAGAAAAATTGTCAAAGTAAGCATATATCCCACAACTACCCACTGAATTTGAGATAAAGTCACCCCCAAATCTTTTGCCATAGGGTAAAGTGCAAGATTTACGGTCGAAGAATCCAGCATGCCGATAAAATTCCCGACCGCTGTTATTATGAACATTGTCCATCGTATTTCTTTTTGGGTTGTCATAAGTTAATTATATATTCTGTATTAATTTAAGTAAAGTATGTTGCCATAAATGGTATATTAGTATATAATATATTAAAAAATACATTACGGGGGATGTTTAATATGAAAAAATACGAATATATTGCAGCATTCACATTAGCGGAAATGATGGTAGTCATGCTGATATTAACAATAATATTAGCGGCATTTTCGCCGTTAATGACGAGGCGAAAGGCAGTAGACTTAACGAGTCCGTGGCGATATGCGAGTAACA
>CALUQQ010000031.1 GCA_944322955.1 Candidatus Gastranaerophilales bacterium | reverse complement strand
ATAGAGCTTCCGTACCCGGGGTTTGCTTCAGATTCAAATATGTATGCCTGTGCAGCATGGGTAATTTACAATAACAATATGGATTATTTAAAGTGTCCGGGCGAGTTGTCATGGGACGGAAAACATTTCTGCAAAGATTAATAAATCACTTTACAAATCTGCTTCTTTAGGCTATTATTAAGAAAATAGTATCCTGTGGAGAATAAGATGAAGTATAAGAGAATTTTATTAAAGATTAGCGGGGAAGCACTTTTAGGCACACAGCAGTTCGGGATTGATCAAGAACCCGTCAAAATGATTGCGGGAGAAATTAAAAAAGCAATTGATCTTGGCGCTCAAATCGCTGTTGTTGTGGGCGGCGGTAATATTTTTCGCGGCATGAAAAACAGCGCAAAACTCGGCATGGATCAGGCATCAGGCGACTATGTCGGGATGCTTGCAACAGTTATGAACGCAATTGCTTTACAAAGCGCATTAAATCAAATGGATGTGCCATGTCGTGTTCAAAGTGCCATTGCTATGAACCAGATTGCGGAACCCTATATCAGGCACCGTGCAATAAGACACCTTGAAAAAGGCAGAGTTGTTATTTTCGCGGCAGGTACAGGCAATCCTTTCTTTACGACGGATACCGCAGCAGCGTTAAGAGCATCTGAAATTAACGCGGAAGTCATGCTTATGGCGAAAAACGGTGTTGACGGGGTTTATACTGATGATCCGAATACTAATCCGCAGGCCAAAAAGCTTGATAACATTACATACGATGATATTATTAAAAACGGTTTGAAAGTAATGGATACATCTGCTTGTGCTTTGTGCCGACAAAATAATATACCTATTGTGGTATTTGATTTTGATGCGGAAAATGGTATAGTAGATATTCTTAATGGTGAAAAAATAGGAACATTTATAAATTGAAAGAGGTAAAAAATGTCAGAGGCATTAGAAGAATTATTTTTATTTGGCGAAGAAAAAATGGAAAAAGCAATTGCACAATTGCACCGTGAATTTGCATCAATCCGTTCAGGGCGTGCAAATCCCGGCATTTTAGATAAGGTTTTGGTGGATTATTACGGTGTCCCGACACCTTTAAGACAAATGTCTCAGGTGACTGTTCAAGACGGTACAACTCTTGTTATATCACCTTATGATAAATCTATTATTAAAGATATTGAAAAGGCTATTATTAAAGCTGAAATTGGTATTACGCCGAATAGCGATGGAATTTGTATTAGATTGGTATTCCCGCCTTTGACCGAAGAAAGACGTCGCGAAATCGTAAAAGATGTTAAAAAACTCGGTGAAGAAGCAAAAGTTGCGGTAAGAAACGTACGCCGCGATATGTCCGATGATTTGAAAAAATTGGAAAAATCCGAAAACCTTCCGGAAGATACTGTTAAGGATAATCAAGATAAAATCCAAAAATTAACTGACAAATACACCGGTATAATTGATACAAATGTCGCTGCAAAAGAAAAAGAGGTTATGACAGTATAATGACGGAGATTAAAGGCCTCAACAAAAATGCCACACGTATGCTCACGGGGCTTGTTATGGGCACGGCTGCTATGGGCTGTATTATTGAAGGCAAAATTGCACTTCTTGCAATGCTTTTGTTTATTCTTTATTTCGCGTCAAAAGAGTATGTGAAAATACTGAATCACAAAGGTTTTTATCCGAGCTTGAAAATGATTTATATAGCAGAAGCCCTGCTCGCGGTGATTGCCTATGTCCAGAGATTTGATTTGGTTGCATTTGCATTAACTATTTGCGGTATAGGTGCGTTTATGTGGGTTTTATTCAGAGGCCGTCAGCCTTATATCGCAAACGTTGCAACAACCATGCTGGGTATGATATATTGCGGCTGGTTCCCGCTGCATTTGTTGTTTTTGAGAAACTTGGAAAGCGCAAGATTTCATGACGGCTTAGGGTTTGTTGTTTTAATGTTTATGGCTGTTTTGTTGACTGACACCGGCTGTTACTATGCAGGCAGACATCTCGGCAAACATAAATTGGCTCCTGTTATAAGCCCGAATAAAACGATTGAAGGTTCTGTCGGAGGGGCTGTTTGCGCTATTATAGGCGCTGTTGTGATCGGCTGGTATATAGGACTCGAATGGTATGTATCATTTTTATTAGGTCTTTTATGTACTGTATTTGCACAAATCGGTGATTTAAGCGAATCATTAATCAAACGCGATGCCGGCGTTAAAGATTCCGGTGACAGCTTGCCCGGACATGGCGGATTTTTAGATAGATGTGACAGCTATATTCTCACTATTCCTGTTATGTATTATTTCTGCAAATACTTTGTATTCTCGCAGGATTTGATGAATAATTTTATATTATTTGTTAAAGGTTTATTTTAAATGGATGGTTTGGAGCAGATTTTTAATATAAAAATTGAAAACGCGGAACTTTTTACAAAAGCGTTAACACATCCTTCTTATACAAAAGAGCATGAGTTGGATTATACAGAAAGTTACGAGCGGCTTGAGTTTTTGGGAGATGCGGTGTTAAAGCTTGCCGTATCTGATATTTTGTATAAAAAATATCCTGATTATACGGAAGGCAATATGTCAAAAATCCGCTCAATAATTGTTTCTGATGCTGTATTATTTGAAATCGCGGAAAAAGTCGGACTTTCTAAATTCATTATTCTCGGAAAACATGAAGAAAAACAAGGCTGCCGTAAGCTTGAATCGGTTTGCGCCTGTGCTTTTGAGGCGGTTTTGGGTGCGTATTATCTGGATGGTAAATTCTGTGAATTGATTGAATTTATTAACCGTATTTTTTCGTCTTATATTGAAGAAGTTGATCAAAATTTTGAAAAATACAATGCAAAAGCACTTCTTCAGGAATACACGCAAAGCAAAACCAAAACTATTCCGGAATATCGTGTTATAAATGAAACAGGCCCTGCGCATAATAAAATTTTTGAGGTTGAGGTCTGGTATGAAAATAAACTTATAGCCGGCGCATCCGGCAAGTCCAAAAAAGATGCCGAACAAAAATGTGCATATGAAGCATGTAAAAAATTGGGGATAGCTGAATGTCAAAAATAATTGTTTCACCGTCAATATTATCAGCAGATTTTGCAAATCTTGAACGTGATATCAAACGCGTTGAAGATGCCGGTGCGGATTGGCTTCATATAGATGTTATGGACGGTCATTTTGTCCCTAATATTACAATTGGTGTTCCGGTTGTTAAATCTATTAAAAAAGTTGCCAAATTGCCTCTTGATGTCCACTTGATGATTGAAAAACCCGAAAAATATATTGAACCTTTTGCGAACGCCGGTGCTGATGTTTTGACATTTCATTATGAAGCCGTTAAGGATGTTCAGTCAATTGTTGATTTAATTAAATCGTTTGGTATAAAAGCGGGTATGTCTATAAAACCCAAAACCTCTCCAGATAAGGTTTTGAAGTATCTGGAAATTTTGGATTTAATTCTTATAATGACAGTGGAACCGGGTTTTGGCGGGCAAAGTTTTATGGCAGATTGCGCTGAAAAAATTCCCGTAATCAAACGTCATGCTCCGGAAAATTTGATTATACAAGTTGACGGCGGAATTAATGCCGAAACAGCAAAAATTTGCACCAATTACGGTGCAAATTCGCTTGTCGCCGGAAATTATATTTATAAATCCGGCAATATTATATCTGCCGTTCAAAGTTTACGATAAAGGCGGAATTCCGAGTCTTTGTTTACGTTTTAAAATTTCATTCGGATCAGTAGTTATCGCTTGGTTCGCAAGCGTTAAAGCGTCTTGTTCTTCTGCTGTTGCAGGCGGAACAGGAGTTTCTGCGGTAAAAGCTGCGTTTTCTTCTGATAAAGCGGTCAATTCGGCTTCGTCACGTGTTTCTTCAGATTCGTTGCCTATATTATTTTCGGTTTGATCTGCCGGTTGAATGTCAGATCTTACCACATCACGCCCGAAAGTTTCATTGAGCGCTGCTATATCTGTTTCTCCGTTAACCATTTCATAGGTTACATCATCATTAACTTCCAGTGCTGCACTTATTGCCGCTGCCCATTGTTGATATTCATTCGGTACTTGTTCCCCTTCCTGTTGGTATTTTAAAATTTCTTTTGCTGTTAATTGCTGCCATTTGATGTTTGAGTTTAATCTTTGAATATCCATGCGTTTCTCCTTTTCTTCTTATTGTGTATCGGATTTTTTAGTCCAAAACTTTAATTATTTATTGTTAAGTTTTGTAACAGTTTTTATATAAAGTGAATATAAAAAGTCAATAAATTTTTATAAAAATTTTTTATATAAGTACGAGAGATAATAAGAGAGAGGTAAAAGATATGGCAACTATGCTGTTATTTTCTAATGCAATTTCCGATACATATAAAACAACATCTGATGCAATCAAAAGTGTCAGACTTAATGATAAATTGATTATAAGAAAATCTTTAACCGAATTGATGAAGCAGTCGTTTTTTCATGGTGCAAACAGATTCGGAACAAATTTTATAGCATAAAATCGTTGAAAATATGGGATTTGGGAATAGAGGATGAAAAAAGCGGCGAATTGCCGCTTTTATTTTGGGCAAATTTGTTTTATAGGCGGTATGGATAAAGTTACAGCAAACTTAGCAACTTTTAGAGTTAAGCCCAATTTTCTGAGGATTTTTGCTAATGTTGTAATTTTGGGTTCTTTTTTCCATTTATAATATTGTATAAACTTGTTTGCTTAAATCGATTTTTTCAACAAAGCCTTGCATAAAATTTTTTGACTTTATAACAAGTTCTAATGCTTGACAAATACATTAAAGTTTCCGTCTTCAATATATTGTTCAAAAGCATAAAGCAGGTATTCTTTCAAATCTTCTTGGGTTTCAAACACTTGAACAAAAGCATCATCTATAGATATTGAGTTTTTATAATTAGTAATTGTTTTGTCTTCATATTGTTAAATACTCTTTAGCTTTTAAAATATCACTGCTTTGTAATTTTTTATCACCGGCATTTAAAAGCAAAACTACTATGTTGTTTATTTCTGTATAATAAATTCACAGATTCAACGTATCCTGCTTTATTCCACAACATAACAACAAAAAAATGTCTGATAAGCTGTAAAAGAACACATGGTTTGATTATATTGTATAGATGGTTTGATTATTTTTGGGATTTATAATATAAATACATAGAGATTATATTATACAAGTATTTTTTATTTATAATTAAAATATGAATGACAATTATTTATTGAAAGTCGTAAATGAACTTGAATCAAATTTAGATAATTATTTAAAACAAGATTATAAAAATACGTGTAAATGTATTGTTATTTTAATGCAACAAAAAACAGAAAATAAATATATTCAAGATAAAATCTCATATATTCGCATAGAAAAAGAAATATTTATAAATAACTATAAAATTAACTACAAAATTGCATTTGAAATCTTAGAAAAAATTAACAACAAAAATTCAAAAAAATATTCGGATATTTTATCCAAATTACAAAATTCATTAGGTATCCATATCAAATCAATAGAAAAAGATATTGATATTGCATTAAAAAATAACAATAATTTTAATAAAAAACTTAGTGAATTAAAAGAAAAGTTGCCAGAGCAAAGTTATCAAGAAATAGAAAACTATATAAAATATAAAGAACAATTAAATCAAGACGAACGAATAAATAAGTTAATAGAATGTAGAAATTTTAATATAGCTTTTAATCTTGCAAAGGAATCTGAGTCTTTAGAAAAAATTGATGAAGTTATAAATACGGTTAAACAAGAAATATTTACACTGATTAAAGAGAATAAATATGATGATGCAATAACATTTGTAAATTCATTCAATAGAGATTTAAACATTGAAGTCAAGGAGTATTATGACAAATTAAATCAAATATATAAAATGCTTAATAAGTATGATTTTATTAAGAGTAAAAGTTTTTATGACGAAAATCAGAATTTTATAAA